>RHAU01000120.1 GCA_010032125.1 Actinomycetota bacterium
GGAATCAAGTGAGCGCTGAACGACTAGTAGTTCGGGGTGCGCGCGAACATAATTTGAAAAATGTTTCGCTGGATTTGCCGCGCAATTCACTCATCGTATTTACCGGACTCTCAGGATCTGGGAAATCTTCACTCGCCTTTGACACGATTTTCGCCGAAGGACAACGCCGTTACGTCGAATCCTTAAGCGCATATGCTCGACAGTTTCTGGGGCAGATGGATAAACCAGATGTTGACTTTATCGAAGGTCTCTCTCCAGCCGTATCAATCGACCAGAAATCAACCAATCGCAATCCTCGGTCGACAGTTGGAACTATTACTGAGGTCTACGACTACCTCAGGCTCCTCTTTTCTCGAGCCGGAAAACCACACTGCCCGAAGTGCGGCAAAGCGATCACCAAACAGACGCCTCAAAATATCGTCGATCAAATTCTGGCGCTGCCTGGGGAAACTCGTTTTCAAGTTCTCGCTCCTATCATCAGAGAGCGAAAAGGTGAATTTGTAGATCTATTTAAAGACCTGGCGCTACAAGGTTATGCACGGGCTCGCGTTGACGGGGCGACGATTCAACTCACCGAGCCGCCTAAATTAAAGAAACAAGAGAAGCACACGATTGAAGTAGTGGTCGATCGACTGACGGCCAAGGCGGAGTCAAAGCAGAGACTGACAGATTCAATCGAAACAGCGCTCCGTTTGGCGCAAGGACTTGTAACTCTGGAATTTGTCGACGCAAAAAGCGGCGAGAAAGAGCGCACATATAGCGAATTACTTGCTTGTCACGACTGCGGTATTTCATTCCAGGAGATGGAGCCACGTTCATTCTCTTTTAATTCACCCTTTGGTGCTTGCCCTGAATGCACGGGTATTGGCTCCAAGTTAGAAGTTGATGAAGAGTTAGTCATTCCTGACGATTCAATCTCCATCAATGAGGGTGCAATCGCGCCGTGGTCTGGAGGCCAGAGCGCCGATTACTTCACGAATTTAATTGTGGCCCTGGCAAAAGATGTGAAGTTTTCACTTGATACCCCATGGAGCAAATTGTCGGCAAAGGCCAAAGAAGCAATTTTGAATGGGTATGACTACGAAGTGCATGTTCGCTATCGGAATAGATATGGACGTGTGAGAAATTATTCAACTGGCTTTGAAGGTGTAATTCCGTTTATCGAGAGACGACATGCTGAAACCGATAGTGATTTCAGTCGAGAGAAATATGAAGCGTATATGCGCGAGACTCCTTGTCCCGTCTGTAAAGGAACTCGCTTGAAGCCCGAAGTTCTTGCAGTAACTCTTGGTGGTAAGAACATCGCACAAATATGTGAACTATCCATTGATGAATGCGCGACATTCCTCAAGGAGATCAAGTTGGGGACACGAGAAGCGAAGATTGCAGAACGCGTTATGAAAGAGGTGCATGCGCGACTGGGATTCCTTCTCGATGTCGGTTTGGAGTACCTGACTTTAGGTCGCGCTGCAGCAACGCTGTCAGGTGGAGAAGCTCAGCGCATCAGGTTGGCAACCCAAATCGGATCCGGGTTGGTTGGTGTGCTCTATGTTCTTGATGAACCAAGTATCGGACTTCATCAGCGAGATAACCGACGTCTCATTGAAACTCTGACCCATCTTCGAGACCTTGGAAATACATTGATTGTGGTCGAGCACGATGAAGAGACTATTCGTACTGCGGATTGGATCGTTGATATCGGTCCTGGCGCAGGTGAGCATGGTGGGGAAATCGTTGTTTCTGGTGACTACCAAGCGCTCGTAGATTCAAAGAAGTCAATAACTGGCGCGTACATCTCGGGAAGAAAAGAGATTGAAATTCCCAAGAAGCGGCGACCGATAAATCCGAAGAAGAAATTGGTTGTAAAAGAGGCGCGGGAGAACAATCTAAAGAATATCGATGTTGAGTTTCCATTAGGCACTTTTGTTGCAGTTACTGGAGTTAGCGGCTCAGGTAAATCGACATTGGTAAATGACATCCTGTACTCAGTCCTTGCCAACAAACTTAACGGTGCTCGCGTAGTGCCGGGCAGGCACCGAACCATTTCCGGAATTGATCATCTCGACAAAGTTGTCCATGTCGACCAATCGCCGATTGGC
>RHAU01000013.1 GCA_010032125.1 Actinomycetota bacterium
GGTCTCCATGTCGGTGCACCGCGTGATGGAACTAGATTGAAAGAACTTCTCAACGAATCTATTGAAATCTCCAATGCACCATCTCTCATTCGTTTTCCAAAGGGTGGCGTGAATCCAGATATTCCCGCATTCGAGCGGAAAGACGGAATCGATATCCTCTACAGAGGCGAGAGCCCTGATGTATTACTTATCAGCGTTGGAGCGATGGCTCCGATGGCTGTTGAGGCTGCGGCAAGCGCATACCGCGAAGGTGTCGGCGTTACCGTTATTGATCCCCGTTGGATAAAACCACTTCCGATGAGCGCTCTTGCATCAAAAGCTGAGCGTTATGCCCAGATCGTCGTTATCGAAGATGGAATCGCACATGGCGGAGTTGCGAGCACGCTCTCAGAAGAACTGCGTCGTCGCGGAATTTCAACGCCAATTCACTCGATTGGAGTTCCATTAACCTTCATCGAACATTCGAAGCGCAACGAAATTCTCGACGATTTAGGAATCACTGCTCAAACAATTGCTCGACAAATCGTTGGTTGGTATTCGGGATCGCCTATGCAGGAAGAGATGCAACACCGTGCGAGTGGAAACGTTGACCGCACACAGAATCACTAATTCCCTCACGATCTAGGTAAGGCAAGATTCCGCCGAGGTGCATCGGCCAGCCTGCGCCCATCAACATGCATAGATCAATCTCCGAAGGAGTAGCAACGACGCCTTCATCAAGCATCATCTTCGCCTCTTCAGCGAGCGCTTTGAGGGCGCGAAGTCGTACCTCTTCTGCGGTAGAGGGCGAACTGCCTTTTTCTACGAGCGCTAACGCTTCAGGGTTTGCGACGAGCTTTCCGGATTCATCTTTGTTGTAGAACGTCTTCACATTTTTAGCCACAAGTCTTTCGACGGTAGGAGATACCCGGTACCGCGGACCAAGGTTTGCATTTAGCGTCTTGGAAACGTGAAGCGCGACGCCGGGTCCCACTAATCCAAAAAGCTCTAGCGGCGACATCGGAAACCCGAGTGGCCTGAGTGCATTGTCTGCAACCTCTATCGGAGTTCCTTCGTCGATCGCGTCGGTGACTTCGCCCATAAAGCGAGTCAGTAGTCGGTTCACAACGAAACCCGGAGCGTCCTTACAAATGATCATCGTCTTCTTTAATTCTTTGCCGACATTGACCGCCGTCGCAGTTGTTGCATCATCTGTTTTGGATGTCCGCGCAATCTCAAGAAGGGGCATCACAGCGACTGGATTGAAGAAGTGGAATCCCACAACTCGTTCTGGATGCGAGAGTCCTTCACCCATCTTCTCGACAGAGAGTGAGGATGTATTCGTTGCTAGTACACATTCTGGAGTAATGATTCCCTCCAAATCCTTGAAGAGTTTCTGCTTGATACTCAATTCTTCAAAGACTGCTTCGATAATAAAGTCACATGAAGCGAAAACCTTCTGATCTACCGATCCGGAGACCAATCCATTGAGTCGCTGGGCTGATTCAGGATTGAGACGTTTCTTTTCGACGAGTTTGGCGATTTCGCCATGAACCCAGGCAACGCCTTTATCAACTCGACCTTGGTCAAGATCGGTCATCACGACAGGAACTTTGAGGTTACGGACGATGAGCAATGCAAGTTGTGATGCCATCAAACCTGCACCGACAACTCCTACCTTGCTTACTTTTCGGGCTTGCGCTGGTTTCGGTGCGCCTTCAACTTTTTTGCGCTTCTTTTGAATCAAATTAAATGCATAAAGCGAAGCGCGAAGTGGATTTCCCATCACAAGGTTTGCAAGTACTTCATCTTCAGCATCAAAGCCTTGGTCTGCAGTGTTGGTGCGCGCTGCGGCTATCAATTCGAGAGCGCGTCTTGGTGGTTCAATATCGGCCCCGCCATACTTCTTTGCCACAATGGCGCGGCCCATGGATTGGGCTTTCTCCCACGATGCTTCATCTTTGGTGTAATCGATTCGCTCGATTTTCTTACTTCCGCTCAGTATTCCGGCAGCAAGTGCACACGAGCGCTCTAGGAAATCTGCCGGTTCAAAGACGGCATCGACAACGCCAAGTTCCAGCGCTTCTTTTGCCTTCATCATGGTGTTGTTGTTAAGAGCATTTCCAATGATGACCTGGACCGCTCTTTCAGGCCCGATAAGTTTTGGAAGCAATGTTGCGCCACCCCAACCGGGGACAATTCCAAGAAAACATTCGGGGAGTGCGGTGAATGCAGTACTAGCCAGAGTTCGATAATTGCAATGTAGGCCTATTTCAAGTCCGCCACCGAGAGCCAGTCCATTGATAAAAGCAAATGTGACTTTCTTGCTTCTACCTAATTTCTTAAAAACATCGTGACCAAATTTTCCTATTGCTAAGGCTTGAGATTTCTCTGATACGAAAGGTAGCGCCGATAAGTCTGCACCAGCGGCAAAGATAAATGGCTTTCCGGTAATCGCGATCGCAGCTGATGTACTTGCTTCGGCTGCAGTAATTGCATCGTCAATCGATTGTAAGGATTGTGGCCCAAGAGTGTTCGGCCGAGTGTGATCCATGCCGTTATCAAGAGTTATCAGCGACAAAGTTCCGCTAAAACCAAAAAGGGAAAGGTCTACATCGCGAAGGAGGGCTTTGGTGACAACCTCTTCTGGGGCACCCGGTGGCGGTGTTAAGTCAGCCATTGTTATGCCACCTTCCCGTTGTAATGGGGGTTTTCCCAAATGACAGTTCCGCCCATGCCTAAGCCGATACACATTGTTGTGATTCCGTAACGAACTTCTGGGTGTTCCTTGAAACCTTCAGCCAAATTAAGCATCAAGCGGATTCCTGATGATGCGAGCGGATGGCCGACAGCGATAGCACCGCCGTAGATATTTACTCGAGGATCATCGTCAGCAATACCAAAGTGGTCGAGGAAGGAGAGAACTTGGATAGAGAAGGCTTCATTAATCTCAAAAAGTCCAATATCCTCAATAGAGAGGCCAGCTAAGTCGAGCGCTTTAATCGTTGATGGAACAGGACCGTAGCCCATAATCTCTGGTTGAACTCCAGCAAAAGCGAAAGTGACTAACTTTGCTTTGATAGGCAATCCAAGTTCTTTCGCTTTTTTCTCACTTGCTAATAAAGCAGCGGTCGCACCGTCATTGAGTCCGGCCGCATTACCAGCTGTCACTCTTCCGCTAGGGCGAAATGGAGTTTTCAACGCAGCAAGTGCTTCAAGAGTTGTACCTGGACGTGGTGGTTCATCAACTGTTGCGACGCCCCATCCGTGTTCTGCATTTCGTACAGCAACAGGGATCAGATTCGGTTGAATCTTTCCTTGAGCATAGGCAGCAGCAGTCTTTGCTTGGGAATTAAGAGCGTAACGATCGGAACGTTCTTTAGTTAAATGAGGAAATTTGTCATGGAGTCTCTCAGCGGTATTTCCCATGGAGAGCGCATCAGTATCAACAATTCTTTCTGCAAGATAGCGGGGATTCGGATCCATTCCTTCGCCCATGGGGTGATTTCCCATATGTTCAACGCCACCTGCAATTGCCAAGTCATATGCGCCCATATTTATTGCTCCAGCTAATGTAGTAACTGAAGTCATCGCACCTGCACACCAACGATCAATCGAGTATCCGGGAACGGTGTTGGGTAGACCAGCCAGAATTGCGGCAGAGCGACCAATATTCATACCTTGGTCACCAAATTGAGTTGCAGCTGCGATTGCTACGTCATCAATTTCTTCGGGCTTAACCTTGGGATTTCTCTCGAGTAACCCACGAATACAACGGACGATGATGTCATCTGCGCGTGTGCCGCTATACAAACTGCCGGCTTTTCCAAAAGGAGTGCGTACAGCATCGACGAGTACGACATTGGTTGAGGTCTTGGCATTCTTCATGCCATAAGGCTACCCGTCGGTAACCTGGAGGGAAATCTTTACTTCGCCGAAACGAGGGTGGCTGGCTTAGCCGATGGCTTGAGATAAAGCCCAAGAACCAGAATCAAATACGCAGACCAGGCAAGAAGCTGGAGCCATGAAGTCGTCGTATCAAAGCCGATTGTTCCCGCCAGAAGGGTTGTGATGAATGAGTCTTCAGTTAACCAGCGGCTTACATCCCATGCGAGGGCAGATTCACCTGGGAGCCAACCCAGCTCCTGGAATTCATGAATTCCATAAGAAAGGACTCCGGCCGCAACAACGACGAGAGCAATACCGGTAACGGTAAAAAACTTTGATAGATCGATGCGGATGGCGCGGTTGTAAATCAGATATCCGAGCAAGACGGCGAGCGCCAAGCCAACAATCAAACCCACAGTTGCTGGAACTTTGGAGCCGACCGTCTGGAAATTTGAGTAGACAAAGAGCGCGGTTTCTAATCCTTCGCGAGCAACAGCGAAAAATGCCGCCGATGCAATTGCAAGAGGGCCGATGAGGGCCGCAGTTTCAACTTTGGTATGTAATTCATCGCGTAACGCACGCGCAGTGCGCTTCATCCAGAAGACCATCCAGGTCACCAACGCCACCGCCACAAACGAGGTCGTACCTGCGAAGAATTCCTCGCCGCGTTCACTTAACTCTTGGGAGGTGAAGGAGAGGAACCCACCCAAAGCCAGGCTGAGTACCAAGGCAACGGCCACCCCGCTCCAGATCGGCATCAAGAGGGTTCGCCGATTGGTCTTGACGACATAGGCAACCAAGATTCCGACAATGAGGGCTGCTTCAAGCCCTTCGCGTAGAGCAATAAGGAAGCTGCTGACCATGGGGAGACAGTAAGGGGGGAGCGTTAATTACGCAACTTAAATGTTGCGTAATTCCCATCACTCCGCAGGAGGCGTTTCGGGAGCGGGAAGAGGTAGTTCTTCCGTGAGGCAGTGCGCGAGCGCCTCACTAAGGAGGTCGATCTGCCAATTCCTTGCGCCGAGCTCCTTCAAACGAGATTTCACTTGGTCGACAAGGGCGGCGCTAAATTCATTTTTCCGCTCACGGCCATCATCAAAAATAACGCGACGAAGATATTCAGGGGTAAGAAGATTTTCTATGGGGATATTGAGAGTTGTCGAAAGCTGGGAAACGTGGTGACGCGCATGAGTGAGGCGAGCATGGGCCAATGGAAATTTCTCTTTCCAGATTCGCGGAGCAGGAAGTCCCTCCCCTCGAGCTCGGGTTTCGGGCCACTCATGTTCCGGAATCGCATAAGCCGCTTCAATCATCTCCCACCAATGATCAATCCGCTCCCGTACATGTTCGCGTTTGATGCGCATCTTTACCGATGGAAAATCTAGGAACTCACTTTTTGATTTTGGCTTTTTCATCGCAACATCAATGATGATTGCATCAGACAGTAGTCGTCCTGGCGCCATATCAATCTGCGCTGCGATGCGATCACGTTCACTCCACAGTGCTCGTACGATGGCTAAGTCACGACGAGATTTCATGAGGTGAATTCCCGAGGTTTTACGCCATGGATCTTTTCGTTCTTTGTTTAGTGGCGCACTGAGCGCAGCTCTGAATTCCTCCTGGGCATACTTTGCTTTGCTACTGCTTTCAAGAGATTGCACAATTTTCTCTCGAAGATCAATCAATACGAGAACATCAAGTGCTGCATAGTCGAGCCACTCTTGTGGAAGTGGCCTGGTTGACCAATCTGCGGCGCTATGTTCTTTCGCGAGGCTAATCTCTAGCAATTCTTCACAGAGCGTGGCAAGGCCGACTTTAGGAAAACCTGCGATTCTTGCTCCTAATTCGGTGTCGAATAAGGATGAAGGATCGATGCCAAATTCCCGTAAACAGGGAAGGTCTTGCGAACTTGCATGAATGATGACTTCATCGCTACAGAGAAGTGAATTTAATTCCGCGATAAGTTTCGAGCCGGCGAGGGGAATGGGATCAATAAGATGTAATCCGCCGCCTCTTCGGAAAATCTGTATGAGATAGGCACGGGAGGAATAGCGAAATCCACTAGCGCGCTCGGCATCAACTGCGAATGGACCAGCGCCACCACGTAACGTAGCGATGCATTGCGCTAACGCTTCCTCTGTGGCGATGGGTTCTGGCGCTCCACCTTCGGGAGCAGTGAGATATTGCATTAATTATCGACGCTGATGAAGCGGAGCCACGCCATCGGGAAGTGGCGTCAGTCCAGATGAAATTTGAAGAAGTGAAGCCCATGCTGCGAGATGACTTAACAATTGTGCTGGATCCACTGGTGTCCACGATGCACGAATCTCTATTTCTGATGAGTTCTCGCTACTGGACATCTGTCCGAAGGATGCGCTGGAAACTCGAGTTACGGTGCCGCTTGGCGCACGAAATTCCGCGTTATTTTCTTTGAGCGCTTCATTGACCCAGGACCAACCCACGTCGGGCAATAGCGGATCGGATTGAAGATCATCTTCAATCGCAGCGCGAACAAAGGTGACACAACGAAATTCGCCATCCCATGCTTCTTGCCCATCGGGATCACAGAGAAGAACAAAACGACCTGTAGCGATATCGTCGCGATCATCTAGCGCGACATCGCCAGTCATAGCAAATGCCAAGGGCGCAAGTTTTTGCGGAGCAGGAACGGTATCGATTGTTATCTCAGGGCGAACGACGTAACTTTCTGCAGCCGCGACAAATGCGTGGAAATAATCTGCAGTGGACTTCACTCTCTAAGGGTAAGAGGCGCGGAATTGCCGACCCGGGAGGCGCGAGCAGGTAGCCTTGCAGCAATGGGCTCACTTCTTGCTTTAGCCTCAAGCATTCTCTGGGGTACTGCAGATTTCCTCGCTGGAAACCTCTCAAAACGCTTCAAAGCATTGGCGGTCACCGGAGTCTCTCAAGGTTTTGGATTGCTCTTTGGATTAATCGCAATTGCGATTCAAGGAAAATTCATCGCTCCGGATCTTTCGTGGAGCGGATATTTCTTGCCTGGGGTTGTTGCTGGGGTAGCGGGATTTATCGGACTAACCGCGTTCTATACCGGTCTTGCCACCGGGCGAATGGGCGTTGTTAGCCCCATCAGCTCTCTCTCAGTTCTTATTCCGTTGATCGTTGCACTCTCCCAAGGAGAGCGGCCGTCGACGATGCATGCGACCACACAAGGTTTGGTCTCCGTTGCAATGGTGCTTGGTTCGCTCTTCCCGATAGTTACCGTGCTTCTTGCCTTTAAGTTTCTTCATGAACGTTTACATCGGGTTCAATACCTTGGTATCGGTGCTGCACTTACCGGAGTTATATTTATATCTGTTCTCTAGGCTCCCATATTTCAAATCTATCGTCATCAACTATTTCCGAAGTAACACAGATGTAGTTGGTGAGACAGCGATCAATTTCTACGAAACCAGCATCTCCCTGAATAGCAGAACGCGTGAGGAAAAAGCGATTGATAATTTCCTTCTCTAACAATGGCTTAACAAATTCAACTCCGCCTTCTACGAGAACCGGCGATCCGACTTCGCGAAGCGCGCGCTCCACTAAAGTAGATGGACTTTCGTCGTAGATATTGACGCCAGGTTGTTGAGGTAGTTTTCGTGATGCCACATAAACCGGAACCGGAAGGTCGGTATACGGTTCGCTTCGGAAAGTGGATCCGCCGATCGCAATCGCGCGAGCAAGGCTTCGAATCTCATGGAAGCGGCGTCGATCAGCAGGGGAACTCAGCGGCATTGAACTTTCGCCGAGAATGGTGGCTCCATTAGGGGAGATGACCATATTTGCGATAACTCGCGCTGACTGAGGTCCACGATCTGCGCTCGACATGGTCTCACCGTATCGAGATGTCAGTGCCCCTCCCTACATTCCTGCCATGATTATTGATTGCGATTCATGCACTATGAGAGATATCGCTTGTGATGATTGCGTTGTCTCTGTCCTGATCGGTGGCCCTCGCCAAGAATCTTCATTAGGCGATGAAGAATCTCGAGTCATCGATCTGCTCGCCTCTCGAGGCATGGTTCCGCCGCTTCGTTACGCTGAAAATCCCAATTCACAGGAAAGAAAAGCCGCTAGAAGTTGAGTGAATAAGTAATTGGCGAACGCAGTGTCAGGACGTGCAGGAACCGCTCTCCGTTATGCCGTTAAACAAATTGGCGATAGATACGTGTGGGGCGCAGCCGGTCCCATTCGATGGGATTGCTCGGGATTGACTATGAGGGCATATGAGCAAGCCGGAGTTCGGTTACCGCACTCTTCTCGCGCTCAATATGGTTACGGACGCTCGATTGCGCGAGCAAATCTTCAACCTGGCGATCTCGTCTTCTTTGGCTCGCCGATCTCTCACGTCGGTATCTACATCGGGCAAGGCAAGATGGTTCATGCACCGCGGCCAGGTGCTCGCGTACAAATTGCAGAATTTGGAAGTTCCTTCGGCAGAAAGAAGTACGTAGGAGCGCGACGTCTCTAACGTGCCCTCAACTCTGCTTGTAACAAATGATTTTGGTCCGCGCGCCGGTGGAATCGAAACTTTCATCATTGGACTTCTTGAGCGGGCACCTCGAGGTGAGGTAGTTGTCTATACCTCCCAGCAAGACAATTCCGCAGATTACGACCGTGAATGGCTTGAGAATTATGGAGTTGAAGTTATCCGAGATAAGGCGCGGATCTTGCTTCCTACTCCGCGAGTTATTCGAGCGATTCGATCCATCATCAAGTCCAGAGGTTTACATCGAGTCTGGTTCGGCGCAGCGGCACCATTGGGATTTGCAGCGCGATTCATCCGCTCGGCTGGCGTGACACATATGGTGGCACTTACTCATGGCCATGAAGTCTGGTGGGCAAAGGTTCCACCCTTCTCTTTCGCGATGAGAGAGATAGGAAAAAACATTGATGCTTTTGGGTATTTAGGAAATTACACTCGCGATGAAATCTCCCGTGCAATCCCGGAAAGAAAACTTACAAAAGTTGCTCCCGGCATCGATACGAGCCACTTTAGGCCGAGTGACTCGGCAGCGCTTCGCGAAAAGTTTGGATTGGGCTCGCGGCCGACGATTGTCTCTGTAGGCAGGTTGGTTCACCGCAAGGGGCAAGATCGTCTGATAGATGCACTTCCCGTGATTCAAAAAAGATTCCCGGACGTGGCACTTCTCTTTATCGGAGAAGGGCCTCATCGTAAAGTTCTCGATACGTTGGTAAAGAAGCACTCGCTCCACGATGATGTCTTTTTCATCGGGCGCATCAATTACAGAGATTTACCTGCATTTATTTCGATGGGGGATATTTTTGCAATGCCGTCGCGCAACCGCCTTTTCGGAATGGAAGTTGAAGG
>RHAU01000121.1 GCA_010032125.1 Actinomycetota bacterium
CAAGGTCTGCCTGTTCATCCTCTTGTTGTTCATTTTGCGGTCGTACTTCTTCCGCTGGCAACGTTTTCAACGATGATCTCAGTTTTTATTCCGCGCTACCGGAAAAGTTATGCCTTCGCATCTGTCATTGGAGTCTTTCTCGGAACCGGTGCCGCAGTTGTTGCAGAACAATCGGGGGAGGCGCTTTCAGCGCGCGTTGGTCTACCACAAGAACATGTGCTACTCGATATCCCTTTTCAGTAAGGCGTAGCGCTGCAACAGATCCACCAAAACCAGAGCCAATAACTACAACATCGAAGTCTCGACTCTTAGGCACGGTTAGATACTAGTGAAAAAGCAGTATTACTTAAGAGAACCAATCTTGAATCGCGCTAACTCAGATGCAGGCCGCCCTTGTCCCCGATGTTGGCTGTTGTAAGCAGCAGTTCCATCCTTGCCACACATACCTTTGATGACACCTGCTCCGCCCGGATGTTGAGTAATCCATGAGGTGAGGTCATATACGTTGCCATCGATTGCACTCCAACAACTTGTTGAATCTTTGTGCATCGTGGAAATCGTTGCCAGCGGAAGAAGTACGACCGCAAAATGAACAACAAGAGGATGAACAGGCAGACCTTGGAAAGTATCTAGAAGCGAACTCATGAAAGACCATTTTTCGCAAATGTACGCACAATCACAGATGATATTAAAACAGTTGAAATGACATATGTGATTGTGAGGGCCTGAAGTTTCGGACCGAAAGTTGTATTAGCAGCCAATCCGGCGATCAAAATCGAAAATTCACCACGTGGTATCAATAAACTCGCAGCACTTTTCAACGCATTCGGTTCAGTAAGATCTCGCGTTGCCCACCAAGCCGTTATGTACTTTGTTGCAACGCCGAAAATCGCGAGAAGAAGAGCAGGAACAAGCACCGCTGGAATAGTCGCTGGATCAGTTTGAAGTCCGAAAAATAGAAAAAAGATCGCAGAGAAGAGATCACGAAGCGGGGCAAGTCGAATTCGAGCAACAATCGCAACGTCTCCTGTTAAAAGGAGTCCAACAAGAAATGCCGCAACCGCACCTGAAAATCCAACGTATGTAGCCAAACCAGAAGCCAACATAGCGGCGCCAAAGACCGTCAAAAGAAGTGTTGCCGAATCACCTAAGAAAGTTGGAGTGTGCTTCACACTCACACCTCGTGCTCCTATCAGGAGCGCAAGAGCGGTAACAACCATTGCGATAGACACCGATATGAGCCCGGTGAGTACCGCAACGGATGCAATCACACCGCTCAGGATTGGTAGATAGACGGCAAGAAACAAATCTTCAATAACTAGAACGCTCACCGCGCGCTTTGTGGATTCAAAACTTTGCAATCGTTCATCCTTAATAAATTGTGAAGCGATGCCAGATGAAGAAACATATGTAATTCCACCCAGTACTAATGCGCCAAGCCATCCCCACCCAAAAATGAGTGCAGCCACCAATCCCGGAATGAAATTGATGAGAATGTCGATCAACCCTAAAGACTTTCGCTCATTGAATGACTTTGTTAATTCCCGCGCTGAATATTCCAACCCTAAAAGTAGAAGTAGGAGAATCGCTCCGATTTGGGCGCCCAGCGATAAGAAATCGTCGCTCAAACTGAGAGCAACAATGCCGCCTTTGCCGAAAAAAAGCCCCGCGCAAAGAAAAACCGGAACAACGGAAAATCTGATTTTGTGGGCGATAAGAGTTGCTATGCCCAATCCAATGAGGACCGATCCAATTTCTCCTAAAAGTAAGCCGTCGCTCTTTGTTAATGACGCAGCGACCTCAACCATGAGCACATTGTGCCGGCCACACGCGGCGATCTCTAAGGCTCGCTTGGCGGCCATCTGTCCTTTGACCTCGCTAAAATCTTTGTGATCATCTGACTCAGCAGGCAAAAGAGCCAGACCGTCGACGCCACTCGCACTATATATGGTGCCATTGTCGATATTTTGGCCCATGGCATACACCTGCATGAGATGCGAGACTGGATATACAGTAAGGCCCTCTACCAGAGCAGCCTCTGCTGCATTGCCCTCAGGCACGACTATCCCCCTGGCCCCACTCGCCTT
>RHAU01000122.1 GCA_010032125.1 Actinomycetota bacterium
CCGAGATCTGAAACCGATGGATTGGTCATGAGTTACTTGCTCTTCTCCAAATCTTCAAGGAAGCGATCGACAATGCGAGATTGACGGACCTGGTCTTCAAGAGATTCTCCGACAATCTTCGATGCCAATTCCGTTGCCAGCGTTCCCACTTCATTGCGAAGCGAGGTAATCGCCTGTTGACGTTCGGCTTCGATCGCAGCTTGTGCCGAAGCAGTGATGCGTGCAGCCTCTTCTTGAGCCTTTGCTCTCATCTCTTCGATGATCGCAGCTCCTTGGACGCGCGCCTCTTCGCGGATTGTTTGTGCTTCACCGCGAGCTTCAGCAAGTTGTGATGTGTATTTCTGTAGAGCAACTTCGGCATCACGTTGCGCTTTCTCTGCACGCTCCATGCCGCCTTGAATCGCATCGGTTCGTGCTGCGAATGCTTTTTCAAACATCGGCACGACAGAACGACGAAGGACGATATAGAGCAGAGAGAAGGCGATGAAGCCGACGATGATCTCTGCAGTATGTGGGATAAGAGGGTTGAGCTCTTCACCCGCCGCCAGATTGATCGATTCCATAAAAGTTATCGATTAGAGGACGAATGCGAGAACAAGTCCGAAGAGCGCCAAAGCTTCAGCAAGTGCGAAGCCAAGGAACGCGATCGGTTGTAGGACGTTACGTGCTTCTGGCTGACGAGCAACGCCGTTGATATATGCGGCGAAGATCAGACCGGTTGCAATACCTGGGCCAATTGCAGCGAGGCCAAAACCGACCAGGTTGAGTGTGCCTTCCATGTTTCTTACCTTTCTTTCCTTCTTCCCTCATCCCAACCGTGCGCTGGAATGGGTAAAACTAGTGTTCGTCTGCCAACGCTCCTGCGATGTACAAGGCGGTTAACAGCGTAAAGATGTAAGCCTGCAAGCATTGGACCATAAATTCAAAGAATGTCAGCGCGATGCCGATTGCAAATGAAAATGGGCTCACAAGTTTGAGTCCGATAACTCCTTGCAGAAGATGTTCTCCGCCCAAGATAAAAACAAGAAGCAGAAGGTGGCCGGCAAACATATTTGCAAAGAGACGGAGACTTAACGTCATGGGTCGCACCAGGAAGTAGGTCGCCAATTCCAGTGGCGTAATCAAAATGTAGGCGGGCTTTGGGACGCCCGGAATGAACATGATTCCCTTGAGATAAGTCCAGAGACCTTGTTTGCGAATTCCGACATAGTGAAAGATGAAAAATGTAAAAGCAGCGAGAACGTACGGGAATGAGACGCGCGACATGGTTGGGAATTGAATAAATGGAACGATGCCGAAAATGTTGTTGACCAAGATAAATGTGAAGAGTGTGAAGAGGTAAGGAACAAATCGCATAAATTCGTGGCCAATGACGTCGCGGCCAAGATCGTTACGTACAAATGAATAGATACTCTCGCCTGCGAATTGGAAACGTGAAGGAACGAGAGCGGCCTTTCGTGCCGAGAGATAGAAGAAGACTGAGATAAGAATTACCGAGAGAAAAACGAGAAGAATGGGTTTTGTTGCAAATTGATTTCCTTCGAGGAAGGGCGGGAGATTGAAATCTCCGGCGTCGGGAGGATTAAAGCCCTCGTCCGAGGCCGCCTGTACTCCCATGCGGGAAACAAGACCGAAAAACAACGCTCACTCCTTATATATCGTGGCGAAAACACACTAAGGGAAAGTCGGCGTAACCCTATTGCCCCGGGCTTGGGAGTGAGAAATCGAAAGTAGGGGCGCTGGAGTTATTTGGGTTACTGCCGCCCGAAGCGGAGCCAGATCAGATACAGGGCAGAACCCATTCCAAGGAGTAAACCCCCGAGGAGGAAATATCCGGTATCGAGCCAACGGTCGAGTCCATAACCGATTCCACCCCAGATCAAAAGGCCAGAGAGCATGTAGCCAAATATCGTCCAGAAAGCATTGTCTTCACTGGGGCCACGTGGTGTTGGAGAACTCATAACCACCTCTACTTCTCGCGTTTGGGTAAGGGTAACTGTAACCGCAATGCGAAGAAGGCACGAACTTCCCCGATCAACCAGGCGAAGGAAATTGCCAACGCACTGATTC
>RHAU01000123.1 GCA_010032125.1 Actinomycetota bacterium
AGCCCAATTCTCATTGCGGCGAGGTTACTGCGGAGAGCGTTGTGGAAAAGTGGCCAAGCCGTTGATTCTGCTATTGCCCTTTACGAGCAAGCAGTGCTACGACTAGAGACCGGGTTTGCAGGCTTGCTTGCGGTTATCTGCCGTAGATGCAAGCTGAACTTGCGAAGCGGCGATGGTCTGATTGGCGAGATCAAGTCGTCGCTGTTCATCAGCAACTTCTTTTGCTTTATCTCGAAGTGCCTTTGCAGCGCGCTGGAAATTCTTGATTGCAAGATCGTAGGTACGTGCATTGCTATTCCAGAGATCGACGTTCTTCTGGTATGCCTTACCTGCAGTTGTGGTTGCGCCCCATTGCTGAACTTTTGCAGCATTTGCTGCAGCCTTCGCGACAGCATCATCTTTCTTTACTTGGGCTGCCGCTGCTTTTGCATCGTAAGCCTTTGCCTGTTCCTCATCGGCCGGTATTTCTAATTTCAATGTATCAATCTTTGTTTGTGCGGCTGCGGCTTGTGCCTTCAGGGTTGTGAGACGAGTTGAAGATTCTTTCCACATCTTGTCGGCGTTAACACACTCAACCCAGACCCAGGTGAGTTTTGCATTCTTTACAGTTGGGTTCTTGATGCAGACATATTGATCGCCACCAATTTTTGCTTTGGCGTTGACTTTCGTGCATGTCGCTCCAGCTTTTACCGCCGCCTGTGCGGGTGCGATCAAAACGGTGGAAGCTGCTAAAGCGAAACTTCCCGCGACAATTGAAACTTTTCGAAATCCTGTGGGCACGAAAATCCTCCTTGAAATCGAGTAAATAGTAGGGGTTCGATACTGGAAAAACCCTGAAAGAAACTCTTGAAAGTCTCAAGAATTCCCTATGAAGTCTCTTACTTCTTACTTCGCTGCCTTACACGAACATTCATCCCAAGTTTTCGAACCAATGGGCGAGGGGCGTATTGCGAAAGGAAACTCAGGATTTTGTATTGGAATCCTGGAACCGAGATAACTTCACCGCGACCGGCGGATTTCCATGCCGCATCCACTACTTCTCGAGCATTAAGCCACATAAAGGAAGGCAATCCGCTCATTTTCATCTGACCCCGTTGGTGAAATTCTGTCCGGGTAAAACCAGGGCAGAGCGCATGAACTCGAACCTTGGTACCGCGCAGTTCCGTATGGAGCGACTCGGTTAAGACTGTGAGATAGGACTTCGCTGCCGA
Source organism: Actinomycetota bacterium (assembly GCA_010032125.1). Lineage (GTDB taxonomy): Bacteria > Actinomycetota > Actinomycetes > Nanopelagicales > Nanopelagicaceae > MAG-120802. The sequence goes on from RHAU01000123.1 coordinate 1,212, forward strand.
ATAGGTGCCACCAGCAATCCAACCTGCAACGCTGGAGACATTGATGATGGTGCCGCTATTTCTAGCTTTCATCTGTGGAAGTACGACATGCATAAATCGCATCGGCGCTCGAACCAGAACTTCAAGAAGTTCATTTTCGGAATCGAGCGGACTAACGAGAAAACTCTTATTTATTCCAAAGCCGGCATTATTGATGAGGACTTCAATCGGTCGGGCATCATCGCGGAGCCGACTCTCAACTTTCGAAATTCCCTCCTGCGTTGAAAGATCTGCCCGGATAATCTCGACATCAATTCCGTATTGAGTACTCCACCGTGTTGCTCGCTCATCTAAACGCGCTTGATCTCGAGCAACAATCACAAGATTGTATTTTTTCTCTGCAAGATACTCAGCAAAAGTTTCGCCGATTCCTGCGGTGGCGCCGGTAACAAGGGCTGTAGGTGAAGTCATTACTTCACAATACCGCTTGGATCCTCATCTCGGATATGCCAACTTGTTCCATATTCCTCCATCAACTTGAGGAATGGCTTTGGATCAAACCATTCTGGACCGTTGACGCCACGCGGCTGCCAGATCTCGTTATGAATCAATTCCATCGCAATAATCGGATTGACTGCGGTCTGCCAGACGACTGCTTGATCACCATATTCACGCATCGACCATTGATTGTCGATGACGTTATATATGTAAACCGCTTTCGGTTTTCCAGATTTATCTAAACCTCGCACGAGTGCACCCGCGCATGTCTTACCTTTCATTCTTTCGCCGAGAGTTGCCGGATCGGGAAGCGATGCTGCCAAGAGATCACGCGGCGAAACTGAAACTCCTTG
>RHAU01000124.1 GCA_010032125.1 Actinomycetota bacterium
CTGGTACGGAATGGCTTTTGGACCTTCGCCAAAGATTGATTCCCGCTGGAATGAATTTTCTGTGACACGATCCACGCCACTCGAATTAACAGAGCAATTCAGATCAACGGGTGCGTGGGACGTCTATGGAATCCAGACAAAGCCCTTCGATATGGAGTACAGAATCCTCCGCGATTTCCGGCAGATCGATAGTTTTATTGAGAAGCACGCTCCGACATCGTCGATTCGAACGAGCAGTAGTGAAGTAGTTGCATGGGTCGGAATTGCGGATGTTGCCTTAGGCGCTCTGTGCAAATGGGAATCCGGTAGACACGTTCTTTCCGCGATTGTTGTTGCAAGCGAAAAACGTGGAAACGGTTTTGGAAAGAGTGTGACCGGTGCTTTGATTTCCGAAGCGCATCGTCGCGGGATTGGTTACGTTGCACTTGGTGTCTTTGCAGAGAATGCTGCTGCGATTGCAACATATAAAGGACTTGGCTTCTCTGAATTGGCTCAGTTCAATTCATTTTCAACAGAAGTGATCTAAATCTGGTGCGGGAGGTGGGACTTGAACCCACACGTCCGAAGACACAGGTTCCTAAGACCTGAACGGACATGCATCTCCACAGCCCATCGTGATTACTACATCAGATTGTTGGACCGCTTCGGCGGTCAAAACTTTCGGAACATTATTTGCAATATCTATTCCCACTTCTGCCATTGCGGCTACAGCAACTGGGTTGATCGCATCCTTTGGCGCAGATCCTGCTGAAAGAACTTCGACTTTTCCTGCGCCCAGAGTTCTCATAAATCCGGCTGCCATTTGCGACCGTCCTGCATTATGAACACAAACAAAGAGAACTGTTTTCACTTTAGAGAAACCTTTCTGCCTTCACTTTGCCTCTATTGATTCCTGACGACTTTTGCCAGGGACAAACCAAGAAAGGCACCGATGAACTGTGCGCCGATAAAGGTCAGCGCTGATGACGGTGCGATGCCGGCATATGTATCGCTCAACGCTCGACCCAGAGTGACTGCTGGATTGGCAAATGAGGTTGATGAAGTAAAGAAGTACGCGCCACCAATCCACAATGGAACAATCCAATGGAGCGTCTGTGGTTTGTTGTTATAAATTGCGATGAGAATTGCAAAAATCAATCCGCCCGTCGCAAGAACTTCTCCTACGAGTAATCCACTTCCAGAGCGAGTTGTATTCGACGTTTCTAGCAAAGTTTGTGAAAACATGAGGTTCGCAAGAGCGGCACCTGAAACTGCGCCTATACATTGAGATAGAACCATGAAGAGAAGTGAGTTAAATTTCATCTGCTTGTTGAGGAATGCAACAAAGGAAACAGCGGGATTGAAATGGGCACCGCTGATTGGCTGAAGCAGAGCGATCATCAATGCCAGCGTCAGTACCGTTGCAATCGCATTAATGAGTAACGCCAAGCCTGGGATTTCCGTCAGTTGCGATGCTGCAATTCCAGAACCGATGACGGCAGTCGTAATCAGCGCGGTACCGAGAAATTCTGCTGCGTAGCTATTTAATTTCATACCCAGAAGAGTATTCTCACAGGTATGCCAAGAGCCGTTATGACCGCACCGGCGAAGGTAAATATCGGGTATGAGTAAGGTGAACACAATTCAAATAAAGGCTGAAAGTGCACTTTCGGCTATTGAGACGATGGATAAGAGTGGGTTTAAACTCAATTCGATAATTGCTGTTTCAGAATATCTCGAACGCGATATCGCTGCTGCTGCGCAGGTAGACGGACCGCTTTCCGGGGAATTGCTTGTCATCAAAGACAATATTGAAGCTGTGGGTTTACCGGCCAGCGCCGGTTCACTTGCACTTTCTCAAACTCCGGTCGAACGAGATTCATCCATTGCACAAAGAATTAAAGCCGCCGGCGGAGTAATTGTTGCTGCATCAAATCTTTCGGAGTGGGCCAATATCCGTTCATCCAATTCCACCAGTGGTTGGTCTGCACTTGGTGGACTCACCGCAAATCCCTGGATTCATAGTCACA
>RHAU01000125.1 GCA_010032125.1 Actinomycetota bacterium
CCACGTAAGAAGTTCTTTGTACCGTCAATAGGGTCGATAACCCAATAACGGGAATTATTCGGAATATTTTTAGGCACACCAAACTCTTCGCCGACAATCAAATCTTTCGGTCGCTGCTCTTGAAGTATGTCGCGAATCTTGATTTCAACGGCGCGATCGGCATCAGTTACCGGGGTTAGATCCGGCTTCGTCTCAATCACCAGATCTTGTGCGCTGTAGCGGTCCATCGAGATAAGGTCGCTGGCATCAGCAAGTGCTTTAAGTAGTTCGATATCGGAGAGTAAGTCTCCAGGATATTGAGTCATAACAGCATTAGGTTATCGGTTGGCTCTTAAATGAAAGTAAGCGACGCAAGCTTGAGATTCGCTCTTTGCTCTGCGGTTGATTGGCAAGAAAGTCATTTAACGCACAGGCAGCCTCATCGTGCGAGCAATTTTTCGGACATTGAGAAATCACTTCAGAGAGCTCTGAAAAGGAAGCAACAATGCGATTGATATCGACATGTTCAAGTCCAAAAGACCTGATGCCTGGGGTATCGATAATCCAACCACGTTGAGAGATTTGCATGGCGATTGCACTAGACGAAGTGTGGCGACCTCGGCCTGTGACCATGTTGACGTTGCCTGTTCTTCGAGACTCATTTCCAAGCAGGTGATTTACCAACGTTGATTTACCGACCCCGGAGTGGCCAATGAAGACAGAAGTTTTCTCCAACAACAGAGCGCGAAGATCATTTGGATCACGATCTCGACGGACCGTTAAAACATGGATATCTAGCGCAGAATAATTTTTGAGAAACTCCTCTGAACTTCCCAAATCTGCTTTAGTCATCACAAGAATGGGAGAGATACCTTGATCAAAGGCAACCGCAAGACATCGATCGACAAAACCGATGCGGGGTTCCGGATTGGTAACTGATGCAACGATGACCATCTGATCGATATTTGCGGCAATTGTCTTCTCGAATGCTCCAGCATCATCGATAGTTCTACTCAGCGAATTCTTTCGCTCCATCACATTAACAACTCGAGCAAGGGAACCTTCAGTTCCAGAAACATCACCAACGACTCCAACATTGTCACCAACAACTATTGAGTTCTTTCCAAGCTCGCGCGCTTTCATCGCGGAAATTTCAGTTCCACTTTCAAGCACACATTGATAACGGCCACGTTCAACCGCAATCACGGTCGCACGTACCGCAGATGAATAATCTGGTCGATCCTTACTTCGAGGGCGAGTTGAGCGCGGTGGCCTTATACGCGCGTCACTTTCATCAAAGCGCCGCTTACCCATCAAGCATCGTTCTCCATAATCCTGGGAAATCAGGAAGTGTCTTACGGGTTGTTTCAATATTCTCAACGGTCATACCGTCTATCGCTAATCCGATAATCGCACCTGCGGTGGCAAGACGGTGATCTTCGTATGTTTGAAAAAGTCCAGGTTTTAGAGGTGCTGGATATATCCGCAACGCATCAGATTCCTCCACGACATTTCCTCCCAAAGCATTTATCTCTCTAGCAAGAGCGCTGAGGCGATCGGTTTCATGAAGCCTGAGATGACCAATTCCTCGAAGGTAGGAAGGTGAATCGGCAAGCGATGCAACGGCGGCAATACTTGGGGTTAATTCCCCGACATCATGTAAATCGATATCGATTCCTGAGATTTTTCCAGAGCCTGAAAGTGTTAATCCTTTATCTGTGAAGGTAACTTTTCCGCCCATTGCAGTGAAGATTTCGCGAAGTTGATCACCGGGTTGCGTAGTTGATCTGGGCCAATCGCGAATAGTTACTTCGCCACCACAAATCATCGGAGCCGCCAAGAATGGTGCTGCGTTAGAGAGATCCGGTTCAATGGTGATTTCTCTACCGTGAAGCGAACTCGGTTTGACGCTCCATTGTTGCGGCTTTGAATCATCAACTACCGCACCATAATCACGGAGCATTGCAACAGTCATGTCAATGTGCGGCTGGGATGGGAGAGCAGCACCATCATGAATAACGGTGATGCCT
>RHAU01000126.1 GCA_010032125.1 Actinomycetota bacterium
CATGAGTAGTAATCACGCGGATTTCCCACATGTTCGATTTCTCGCACGTCACCGGTGTAAAAACCGCTTACCTTGGGAAGAGGAAGCGGGAAAAACTTATTTCTAGCATTTCCGGCAAGGACAGCGGGATTTGTATTTGTCCCATCGAGTAAGTAGGCCGCCGCCTGTTCATGATTTCCGTTAACAAGGAATATAGGAATATCTGAACCAATCGCGGTCAGCCATGATCGATGAGTTGTATAAACCTTTTCAACATTTGCTTGGTTCGCCTGACCCTTGCTTATGAGTGGGTCAATACTAAAGTCATCTCCAAGGAGAATATGAAAATCTGGTGCTTGTGATTTTATGTTGGCTAACGTCACGCCATAGAGTTCAGCATTAAACATTTTCCCGGCGCGCTCTGGATGGGTATCGCCTTGGACAGTGAATGAAAATGTGGAGTTTGCAGAACGCTGGGTCATAAAGCTAAATACTTTAGAGATCTGATAAGTGTTGGCAGACGTTGTCTTATATCTGATTCTGTAATAGACACGGGAATTCGATTTCAATCCAGTTGCTGAAATATTTGTCGGTGCGCCAACCTCAACATCAATCTTCGCAGTTTTCACAGGAAAAACAGTTTTGGAATATCCAAGTTCGATGTAGAGATTCATCTTCTGGTTTGCAAGAAGTTGAATAACGATGCCTTCGTTGGTGGGTGAGCCGATAATCTGATTGAAAGCCGGCGTTACCGCACCAATCGCGCGTCCTATAGCAGTTCCAGAAAGTGCGGTGGCAACAGTGCCGAGAATAAGCGCTCGCCTAGAAATGAAATTAATCGAATTCGGATTCATTTTTTCGTTTCTCATATCACAATGAAAAGCGGTGAGTAAGTACTTTCATACTTCTCACCGCTCTTCCCCTCGTTCTTGAGTACTTGCTTTATCCCTGGGTTGGTCGAACTGGCTTTGTAGGCTTTGCCGGAAGCGAAGCCTTTGCAGCATCAACTGCGCTCTTGAAAGCGGTTCGAGCAGCTTGACGTGCTTCTTTCGTTGTTGCAGCAGCCTTAGCGCTATCAAAAGTAGCGCGTGCAGCAGTTACTTTTTCTTTCGCTGCCGTACGTGCCGCTTTATAAGTCTCGATCGATGCCTTGTAGTTCTCGCGAGCTTGCTTAAATGCTGCCTTTGCTTCTGGGCTAACGCCAGTCTCGGCAGCGCTTGCAAATCCACCGCTGAGCAAGCTTGCAAAGAGAGCAAGTGCGATGATTTTTACGATTTTCATTTTCTTCCCTTCGTGGAGGTTTACTGTTGATCCCTTGTTCAAAAACGTACTTGCCTTCTTATTGAAAATCATGTGAGACATCGATGAGAAGTCTTTCATTTATCGAGCCTTTCGTTCTGGAAGGCTGGGAACGGTCGCCAATTGACGAATCTGTTCATCTCGCTTCAGTGTTGCATTCGATATTTCTGTACTCTGTTGAGTTCTATCAAGCGCTTTTGAGTTTTTTCCTTTGCCTTTATTTGCGCTCTGATATTTCTTCTTTATCGCCTCAAGTTCATCACGAAACTGTTTATTGATAACTTGCATACAGCGTGCACGCTCATTTTCGGCTTGCTTAAACGCTTGACCCAAATCCTTGTAAGCAGATCCATTTGGTTTTGGATTCGAAAGATAAGCATTTCTTAACTCAAGATACTTCGCGTATTCAACTTGACATGAAGAAGGTGGGGTATCTGCAAACGCCACACCAGGGTTTGTTAAAAATAAAGAGACGCAGAAGCCAATAACGGTGATACGAAGTTTGGTAAAGCGGACTGGCTTATGCACGAGCAAATCGTCCACCCCGTTTGTGTGAAAAGAATGTGAAAAAGCCACACATTCCATAGACCTCTCACGTGGGTTCTACGCTTCGGGGGTGGAGACACCTCAGGCAACAATTCTCATCGTCGATGACGAAGTCGGCATCCGTGATCTCATGGCAGAAACCCTTCGACTTGTTGG
>RHAU01000127.1 GCA_010032125.1 Actinomycetota bacterium
AACAAGATAGTAAAGACTTGATACCGAACTTGCGCTCTCATTTCGAAGGAGAAAGAAAAGTAGAAATATTGAGCCAATAGAAAGTGCAAGAACAAACCATGACAGCGCTGCAATGAAACGAATATTGAAATCGACCTGCCAATCTTCAAAGAGAAGTGCAGAAATAGTGAATGCACATGCTGCGGTCGCAAATTGGATTGCAGTTCCTGGTAGAAAAGGGATGTCTGAGCCGCCCTTTTGTGTAACGAGTCAGCGTCTTCACTTAAGAAGCCTACTTATTTGCATCTTTCTCTCAGTAATAGAATCGCCAGGCCACCGGGTGTGGCGCAGCTTGGTAGCGCGCGTCGTTCGGGACGACGAGGCCGAAGGTTCAACTCCTTTCACCCGGACGTATGTTTGATTATCTATTACGACAACTCGTCGATCCGGCGTTCCTTTTTTTCTTGGGTTTTCTCTTCCTTCTTTATCTTTCATGGCGGGGGTCAGAACGATTGAGACGGAAATATCTTTCATTCTTCCTGGTTGCTCTTTTGGTAGTGAGCAATTCGTGGATTGCAGCCCTTGCGGCACAGCCACTGGAATCGTATGGATTAAAGAATTCACCGCTGGGCGATGCACAAAAACGAACATCTATTCAATGTAAGGATTTCACAGGAGTGATTGCACTCGGTGGCGTGATTTCTGAGTTTTAAGAAAGCCGGACTAGATGTGACCGCGATACCTGTGGATTACATCTGGAGTAAGACACCGCCACCGTGGACATTCTCGTTTTTTGCTGCCCTCAATAGTTGGCGCGCTGCCAGCCATGAATATATTGGTTATCTCTATTACAGAATGCGAGATTGGATTTAGTTTTTTGACTTTGCACGTAGGGTGAGCGAGATGAGTTTGAATAGTAACTTCTCATCTATTTCCCAATCTGACGGGACTTTGATGGTCTTTTTATTGACGTGATATCCAGCGAGTTCTTTCTTTGCTTGCCTTATCACTCGCGCATCCCACGGGGCAATCAAAAGGTAGCTACGCGTTGTCGCGACACCGAAGACGTATCTATCTCCAGACTTCAGCATCGGCTTATTCCACGCGATAACGATCTCGAGTGTGGGATATTTCCGTTTAATAGTTCGAAAAATCGCTCGAATTGTCTTGGCTTGGATTGGATCGACAGTCGTAAGGAATTGCGTCATCGTTGTGAATCGCTTTGAGCTGAGCGAGCCTTTTGAATACATGATGAGTGCGTTTGCATGTGCGCGACTAAACCCGAAGTTTTCTTGGAGAAATGCCATCTGCTCCGGATATTTCTTCTCTTGTAGTTTTCTCATAGTCGCGAACCAATACGTCATCGGCTGGCCATAGCGCTTTTCGATTGCGGGGAAGTGCGACTCTCGAGCGGAGCGATCTAGTGGCATTGAGTTTTTGGGCCTTAAGGCTTGTTCAGAGTTTCTTGCGCAAGATGCAGAAGAGATAGTTAGCGCCGAAGGCAAAACCTACGAGCGCATATGCAATTGCAAACCATCCCACTTCAGCAGGAATCATCAGTGTCAGTAGACCAAGACCGGTCGCTGCCAAAGCCATTACCCATCCAACTCGAGTGACTGCTGCGTCGTTTGTATTAGATGAGTTTGCGAACATATGTGCGGCCAAAGCCACGAGCGTGATCCCAATCATCTGCATAGACCAGATCAATTGTTTGTTCTCTGAATCGCAATTAAGAAGTTCTAGGAATAACTTTGGCAAGAAGAGAAGGAGCAGGGCGCTCAACCCGAAAACGGTTGCTCCATATTTGAGAGTTGCACGTATGCCGAACATGAGCCAAGGGTATGCCTCGCTCAATCGGATTGCGAGAGGAAAGCGAGAGAATTAAGAGTGCGTTACGAGTATGCAGCTGGGAAAAAAGCGAGAATAGGGGTATGGATTCGTCGAAGCGCTCCACAAATCAAGTCCTTGCAGTCATCATCACATTAACTCTGTTGTTAGCT
>RHAU01000128.1 GCA_010032125.1 Actinomycetota bacterium
AAAACTTTCCAATTCTCATCAACAGAGTTGGGATCCTTGAGGTATTGCTCATACATCTCATCAACAAGCCACTCATTGGGACCGAAAGAGCCACCGAACTTATTGTCGGGAGTCATGCTTGCCACGGTAACTAAGCCTATCGGCGCATCAATAAAGGGCTCTACTCGCACAGAGCGTGATTGACCACATCACAGGCTAGGGAAGTTCACCTTTGCCTTGCGGAACGGCGGCCATCGCGGCGATCAGGGTCGCACCGGCAAAGATTCCCAAAATCAGACCCCAGAGAATTCGGCCACCATCAATCATGTAATAAGCAACTCCGAGAGCAATCAAGTTCGCCATCACAGTCGCGCCACGTCCGTAGTAGCGACCCGCAAGAAAACCTCGGCCAGCAAAGAAAAGTCCGGCAGCGCCAGCAATGAGAAATACAACTTCTGCGATGACTGCGTCAGCTTCTTCAAGTTCTGAAGTTATGGATCGAAGGATCAGATAAGCGGCAATCAGAGCAAGAAAGAGCGCTTCAATGCGCACCAACAGTGCGGCGATTGTGCGTGCCCGTTTCATGCCGTCAAGGATAGAGGTACTTTTACGTATGGAGTTTTCAAATGACGGAATTCGCGATTCATTGACGGGTTTAATGGCTCCATCTCTTTTCTATGAAAGTGCAGATCGATTACGTTCTTGGGCTGATCGGAAGGGGGAGTCGCTAGCTCTCATCGCAATCGATGCAGAGAATTGCGATGCTGATCAACTCATTTCCGTAGCCCGCGGGATGACCGCAGAACTTCGTGGTGGCGACCTGTTGACACGTATTGGTCAGCAGAAATTTGCGCTTTTGCTTTTGGGTGACCGAAGTTCGGCCGGCCACGTTATTTTCAGACTTGAGAATACGATCAAGCCACGACTGAGTTTTAGGTCGATTGAATTAGATCAAGGTGAATCGATTGCAAGTGCACTAAATAGATTGAAAATCTAGATTACTGATGCGGTAAGAAAATATTTTCGCGGTAGTACTTTAATTCGGCGATGGAATCCTGGATATCGCCGAGCGCCCGATGATTCCCAGTTTTCTTTGGTGCAGCAAAGTAAACCTTGGGGTACCACCTACGGGCCAACTCTTTTACAGATGAGACATCGATTGTTCGATAATGAAGATAGTCATTTAGTAATGGCATGTCTCGCGCGATGAAATTCCTATCCATCCCAACAGAATTTCCGGCAAGAGGGGATTTGCCGGGAACCGTATGGTGAGCGAGAAATTCCAACACCTTCTTCTCTGCGGCCTCGATACTTATTCCGCCCGGAATAAGAGGTAGAAGTCCGGAATCGGCATGCATCGCGCGCACTTCTGGGTTCATCTGCTCTAACTTTTCGGACGAAGTCGCGATAACGACATCCACACCGTCGCCCAGGACGTTGAGCTCTGCATCCGTGACAAGGACTGCGATCTCAACAAGTGCATCTCGTTCGAGGGAAAGCCCGGTCATCTCGCAATCAATCCAGATGAGATTGGGGTTATCGGATGCCATGCGAGAAGAGTAAGGCGAGCGAGAGATTTCACCGCTCGTTCACCCTCTGTTAACTCTTCTTCTACCCCATGCGGCTGCGTAGGGGGCACGATGCCGCCATGCCTGCTTTGGAAACCCTCCCGGAAAAACGGAAGATAACCACAAAGCCAAGGCCATCCGATGTAGCTTTTCGAGGAATCGTCACAACTTTTGGTTTGATCAATTTATTAATCCTTACTCTGATTGGTTCCTTTCTACTCTTTCGTGGACTTGAGGTTCTCAAGAATGAGGGATTCGGCTTTCTAACAAATCAAAAGTGGGACATCGTTCCCGATGAATCCGGCAATCAACCCAAGGGGATGATTGGTCTGGGCTCGATGCTTAGTGGAACAATTCTTATCTCTTTTGTCGCGCTCTCTGTTGCACTTCCGATTTCCGTACT
>RHAU01000129.1 GCA_010032125.1 Actinomycetota bacterium
TTCTTAAAGAGTGAGAGCGGAAGAATTGGCTCGACCGCCTTCTTCTCCCAGAAAATATAGAGAAGAACAATAAGAAATCCGAGCCCAATTGCACCGAGTGTTCGCGGATCAGTCCAGCCATTCTCAGGTCCGAGTACTGAGAGCCCAACGAGGATTGCCACGACAGCCGAAACCACAAGAATTGCGCCGATGTAATCAACTTTATGTTCGCGGCGAACTTTGGGAATGTGAAGAACGATAGAAGTGATGATGAGAGCAAGAATTCCAAAAGGTAGATTGATATAAAAAATCCAGCGCCAGCCGGTTACGTTGAGAATCTCTTGGCGGTCAGAGAAGAAACCGCCGAGAAGTGGGCCTGCAACAGATGAAATTCCCCATACTGCGCCAAAAAGACCTTGATATTTGCCGCGCTCACGTGGCGAGACAATGTCACCAACAATCACAAACGTCAGCGCCATCAAACCACCGGCACCAATACCTTGAACAGCGCGGAAGAGAATGAGCTGATCCATCGACGTTGCAGCGCCAGCGAGGAAGGAACCAATAAGGAAGACGATGATTGCAAATTGATAGACAGGGCGACGTCCATAAAGGTCGGATATTTTTCCGTAGAGCGGCGTCGTTGCAGTTGATGTCAGCAGATATGCAGTAACAACCCAGGAATAATGATTGAGGCCGTTGAAGTCTTCAACGATTTTCTTCAGCGCAGTAGAGACGATGGTTTGGTCAAGGGCAGCAAGCAACATACCCATGAGCAATCCGCTCATAACAACGAGAATCTCGCGATGTGTCAGTGGTTTTGAGTGATCAACTTTTGCGCGTCCGAACATGGCTACCTATCAGTCAGTTTTCTTGAGATTTGGAAGAGATGGCTAAGGCTACTACTCTGACACTAATGAAGAGCGTTATTGCTGAGAATCTCGTGAAAACGTACGACAAAGGCAAGGTTCGTGCGCTTGATGGACTCTCTCTCGATGTGAATGAAGGCACAGTTCTCGGCGTACTCGGTCCAAATGGTGCAGGCAAGACAACGACTGTGCGAATTCTCTCTACATTACTTGTGCCCGATTCTGGTCATGCAACAGTTGCTGGAATCGATGTCATTAAAGATCCAGGAAAAGTCCGCGAAGTTATTGGATTATCAGGACAATACGCCGCTGTCGATGAAACGTTGACTGGCTGGGATAACTTAGTGATGTTCGGTCGTTTGTATCATCTCTCACCACAGAGTGCGAAGAAACGTGCAGAAGAATTACTTGAACAATTTTCACTTACCGATGCTGCAAAACGTTCGATTCGAACATATTCGGGAGGTATGCGACGACGTCTTGATCTTGCAGCATCGCTCATTGTCAGACCAAAAATTCTCTTTCTTGATGAACCAACAACAGGTCTTGACCCGCGGGGCCGACAAGAGATGTGGGGCGTTATCCAGAGCCTGGTTAAAGGTGGAACGACTCTCTTATTGACTACTCAATATCTGGAAGAAGCAGATTCGCTGGCCGATGAAATTGTTGTTGTTGATCACGGCAAAGTCATTGCTCGCGGTACCTCTGATGAATTAAAACGAGAAGTGGGCGGAGAACGCCTAGAAGTCGTCTCGGAAAGTAAAGATTTGGATCAGGTCGCAAAGATTGTCGCATCGGTGACGGGTGCAAATATCAAGCGCGATGATGATCTACGCCAGGTTTCAGCGCCAGTCACCAGCGGATCTCGCGCCTTGATTGATGCGGCACGCGCCCTTGATGAAGCCGGGATACACCCGCTTGATATTGGCTTGAAGAGACCATCGTTAGACGATGTCTTTATTGCGTTGACCGGTCATGTTGCTGAAGAGAAAGTCGAAGAAGTAGCTCCAACCCGCGGACGGAGGAAGAAGTAATGTCACACGCGATTTCTGATTCTCTTGTTGTCACCAAGCGGCAATGGCTTCAACTCATTCGAGTTCCA
>RHAU01000130.1 GCA_010032125.1 Actinomycetota bacterium
TTGCGACGAGCATCTTCGCTCGCCTGCTGTCGCGCTCGCTCGGCTTTTGCCAAAACATAAGCCGAATATCCGCCTTCATACTCTTCAACCTTGCCTCCGATAACTTCCCAGGTCTTATCGGCAATTTCATCTAAGAACCACCGATCATGCGTAATCACTACTACTGCAAGCTCACGTCTCTTTCGCAAATGATGGGCAAGCCACGCAACCCCTTCAACATCCAGGTGATTTGTTGGCTCATCCAGTAAGACAAGATCAAGTGGTTCGATGAGGAGGCCAGCGATTCCGACACGTCGCTTTTCGCCACCGGATAGTGATGAATATGGTCGATCCAGAATTTCACTGGAATATCCACCGAAGAGACCACGCAAAATCTCTCTTACCCCTGCATCACTTGCCCACTCATGAGTTTTCTTGCTGCCAATAATCAAATCTCGAACGGTCGTTGCTGCAGGAGCAGAGTCAGATTGATTGAGATAGCCAACCTTTGCCCATGAAGATCTCGTCACACGTCCCTCATCTGGTGTATCGACGCCGGCGATAATCTTCATTAATGTGGATTTACCACCGCCGTTTCGACCCACGACTCCAACGCGCTCTGATTCAGAGACTCCGAGAGAGACCGAATCAAGAATAGGCGCCACTCCATATTGTTTTGAAACCGACTCAAGGTTGATGAGATTGCGCGCCATGCGGCTAAGGCTAATCTCTCACCATGGAATTCCGAACTGTTGCTGGAGCGCTCGGAGTTCTCTTGGTCTTTGTTTACGCAATCGGATCATCGTTATGGGTGAGTAATTCTCCAGGCTGGTATTCATCGCTCAATAGACCACCGTGGCAACCTCCTGATTTTGTCTTTGGCTTAATCTGGCCTTACAACTTCATCGTTTTAGGTATCGCAGCAATTAAAGTTTCTCAGAATCTTCAACCGAAACTTGCGACGCTCTGGATAGTTATTTTTGCCGCTTCAATTGTGGCTGCACTCAATTGGGCCTATCAATTTTACGTTCCACACAATCTTCAAGCATCAACAATCTCTCTAGGGATTGCAGCATTAGTGACGATTCCGCTCTTGGTACTTACCTTTCGAGCTTCGCTGATTGTAGGAGCGTTGCTGGTTCCGTACCAAGCTTGGGTGATAATCGCGACGACTCTTGCTTGGGGTTACTCAACGAGAAACTAATCTTCCTTTACGGCGGTAACAGAAACTACCGCTGCGGAAGCCACAAAAACTCCTAAACCAATAAAGACTGATCCGCCACCAAAAGTACTCGCGAGTGTTCCTGAACCCAATGGAACGAGAAATTGCCCGAGACGATTACCAAAAAGTCGAATCGAGATTGCCATAGCCCGTTCGTCCATCGGTGACTTCTTTGAAACGATGGACATCGTTAATGGTTGGCCAACTCCTAAGAGAAAACCAATTGCAGCCATAACAATCGCTAACGCCATCGAACTCTTAGCAAATATGACAGAAAAGAGAAAAGTGCTTGATAGAAAAATGCTGACATTCATCACTGTCGTGCTTCCAAACTTATTGGTAAGGCGTCCTATCGAGAACCTTGAAATCATCGCAGCGGCAGAACGTAGCGAGAGAATTGTGCCAATCACGACCGGACTAATTCCATTTTCAGTTCCAATGAGTGGAAGAACCACAACAAGCACATCATTCGTGGAGGCAACAGCTAAAGAGATCCAGACAGCAGGTTTGATTCCGGGACGAGACATGACATCTCTCGCCTTCAGCGCACCCGCTCGCTCTTTGTCATCGCTGCTCTTCACTTGGTGTAGACCGCGGAAGAAAAAGAATGGAACCAAGGCAAGAAATGCCAAGATTGCGGCGAAGATAAAGGCGGAACTTGACGACTTTGGCAACACCCCTGATGAGCCTGCGATGAGACCGCCGAGCATTGGGCCAAAAGTGTGG
>RHAU01000014.1 GCA_010032125.1 Actinomycetota bacterium
TGGTCCTGGTCGTCCCGGACAACGTCCTGGCGCAGGTGGCGCATTTGGAAAAAATGCTGGAAAGAAAAAGAGTTACAAATCTAAGAAGACTCGTCGCGAAGAGATCGACAACATGGAGGCACCGACACTCGGTGGCGCTGTTGTTCCTCGCGGTGACGGAACGACTCCAGTTCGGCTTCGTCGCGGTGCGTCGCTTGCTGATTTCGCCGAAAAAATTGGCGCAGATCCCGCAGCGTTAGTGTCAGTGCTTTTCCATCTCGGTGAAATGGTTACTGCAACGCAATCCGTTGATGAGAGCACTCTTCAAATGCTTTCAACTGAATTCGGCTATGCACTAACAATCGTTTCGCCAGAAGATGAAGATCGCGAAATCCTTGAGCAATTTGATATTGACCTTGATCAAGAGTTAGCAGATGTCAGCGCTGATGACCTCAGCATTCGGCCACCTGTTGTCACCGTTATGGGCCATGTCGATCATGGTAAGACTCGACTTCTTGATGCGATTCGCCAGACCGAAGTGGTGAAGGGCGAAGCCGGCGGTATCACTCAACATATTGGCGCATACCAAATTCATCATGACCACGATGGCGTTAATCGCGCAATCACATTTATTGATACCCCAGGTCACGAAGCGTTTACCGCGATGCGTGCTCGCGGTGCGAAGGTCACTGATATTGCAGTCCTCGTAGTTGCCGCAGATGATGGCGTAATGCCCCAGACAATTGAGGCGCTCAATCACGCTCAAGCCGCAAATGTTCCGATTGTTGTTGCGGTGAATAAGGTTGATAAAGAAGGCGCAAATCCAGCGAAGATTCGCCAACAACTTACCGAATACAACCTCGTTGCTGAAGAATATGGTGGAGATACTTTGTTTGTTGATGTTTCTGCGGTCAAAGGAACGGGAATTTCAAATCTGATTGACTCCATTCTCCTTACTGCAGATGCTGCTATCGACCTTCGCGCTATCCACGATGATGATGCTCGCGGCGTAGCGATTGAAGCGCATCTTGATCGTGGTCGTGGTCCTGTCGCTACCGTGCTGGTCCAACGTGGAACGCTCGAAGTTGGCGATGCTGTTGTCGCAGGGTCTGCATTCGGACGAGTCCGCGCAATGATGGATGAGTTCGGTCATGCAGTCGAGATTGCTGGACCTTCTCGTCCGGTTCAAGTACTTGGATTTACCTCTGTTCCAAGCGCTGGAGATAGTTTTATCGTCGCACCGGATGATCGAACTGCTCGTCAGATCGCAGAAAAGCGGCAAGCCGGTGAACGACATGCGGCACTTGCTAAGGCACGGAAGAAAGTTTCACTTGAAGACTTCCTCGAGAAGTCAAAGGTCACAACTCTCAACCTCATCCTCAAAGGCGATGTAAGCGGTTCAGTCGAAGCACTTGAAGATGCATTGGTTCAACTTGATGTTGGAAGTGAAGTTGACCTTCGAGTAATTCATCGCGGTGTAGGAGCAATTACAAAGAGCGATATCACTCTTGCTTCTGCTTCTGGCGCGGTCGTTGTTGGCGACAATCTCACCATCGAATCCTTGAAGCGATTTAAGGATGATGCGACTGAAGTCCGAGAAGGATTTGAGTGCGGTATCGGCCTAGGATCTTTCAAAGATATCCAAGTGGGTGACTCGGTCGAGGTCTTCGAAATGCGTGAAAAGAAGCGTGGCTAATGCCATCTCATCGCGCAGCGAAGGTCGCCGATCGGATTAAGGTCGTCGTAGCCCAAACCCTTGAAAATCGAATCAAAGATCCGCGTCTTGGTTTTGTCACCATCACTGACGTTCGAGTAACAGGCGACCTTCAGCAAGCCTCAATTTTCTACACAGTGCTTGGCGATGATGAAGCGCGGGCAAATACAGCGAAGGCTCTAGAAAGTGCAAAGGGATTGCTCCGAACCGAAGTTGGACGTGAACTTGGTACTCGCATTGTTCCTACACTCACTTTCTTTGCAGACGCCCTATCTGAAACTGCAAGGAATTTTGAAGATTTACTTGATCAAGTCCGTAAGCACGATGAGGAAATTGCACACCTGCGTGATACTGCGCGACCCGTTGCAGATGCCGATCCTTATCGAACTCCACGTATCCGCGAAAGCGAATGACCAGGATTGACGGTTTTGTCGTTATTGACAAGCCAGCCGGAATAACAAGCCATGACGTCGTTTCACGGTTGCGAAAAGTTCTCGGCACTCGCCAGATTGGGCATGCTGGAACTTTAGATCCGATGGCCACAGGCGTACTTGTCCTTGGAATAAACAATGGAACAAAATTCCTGCAATACATCGTCTCGGGAAAAAAGCGCTATCAAGCAACGATTCGCCTAGGGGAGAGTCGGACTACTGACGATAAAGATGGCGAGACTATCTCCACCAAGAGCGTCGCAGGTATTAAACCGGAGCAGATCAAAAGCGAACTCTCGAGATTTCACGGCGAGATTGATCAAATTCCTAGCTCTGTATCTGCAATAAAAGTGAATGGAAAGCGTGCATATCAAAGAGTTCGAGAAGGAGAAGTTGTTGAACTCAAGGCTCGCAAAGTTCAGATATTCAACATCGAAGTTTTGGAAATTCGAACCGGGGAATTTCTCGATCTTGATATTGATGTTACTTGTTCGGCTGGTACCTACATTCGAGCAATAGCGCGCGATCTTGGAGATAGGTTGGGAGTCGGCGGTCACCTCACTGCGTTGCGTCGCAGTGAGGTTCAACCATTTACTCTCAACGATGTGACAGATGTTGATAAGCCTGTAGTCAGACCGTTAGCAGATTCTCTTCATGGATTGATGTCACAACGGAACGTTAGTTCTGACGAGAAGAGAGACCTTTCCTTTGGTCGCACCATAAGTCCCTCTGAATTCCAAGGTCCAGGTGTCGCACTCTTTGACGGCGATGTCATCGCCATCATCGAAAATAAAGAAGAGCGAGCTCAACCACTTGCTGTCTTCATGAAAGAATCTTCCTGATGTCTAAATTCAATCTCACTTGGCATGGGCCCGCCCAAACCGGTGCAACTGTGATTATTGGGATTTTTGATGGAGTTCATAAAGGGCATCAACGAATAATTGAGAAGGCGTTAGAGCAGAATCGACCTGTCGTCGCACTCACCTTTGATCCGCATCCCATGGCAATCGTTGCTCCCGAACGAAAACCGACACAACTACTCTCGCTTCATGAACGGATTCATCAATTACTTCTCCATGGAGTCGCAAGTGTTGCCGTTATAGATTTCACTGCGGAGTTTGCCGCAATGTCGCCTGATGTTTTCATTAAAAAAATTCTTATCGATGAATTGTCAGCGCATTCAATTGTTATCGGCTCTAATTTTACTTTCGGTGCAAAGGCGGCCGGCAACGCTGAATACCTAAAGCAGTCAGGGAAGTTTCCAGTTCTATCACTCGACCTCGAGAGCGAATTGGGGGCGACAGTTTCCTCATCGCGTATCCGAGCCGCAATCATCGGTGGAAATATTGAGGTTGCAAAAGAATTGTTGACGCGGCCACATCAACTTGTGGGGCCAGTTATTCACGGCGAGAAACGTGGTCGTGCAATTGGTTATCCGACAGCGAATATTGGTCTTTCACCAGATGCAACTATTCCTTCCGATGGCGTTTACGCCGGATGGCTCACTGTTGGCGCGCATCGTTGGCCTGCTGCGATTTCGATTGGGACTAACCCAACTTTTGAAGGTGTTCGCGGTCGACAAGTGGAAGCTCACGCGCTCGATGAGAAAGATCTCGATCTCTATGATCAGATTGCAAAAGTTGAATTTGGATGGAGACTGCGTGACACCATTAAATTTTCAGGCCTCGACCCACTTCTTGCGCAAATGAAAGATGATTGCGATAAAGCGCGAGAATTGACCCGTTATCACGCGGGGATTTAGGCCGATTTCTCACTATTCGAGCCCGCTGGTAGATTTCACCCCTCAAGCGAGAAAGTGTGCGCTCGTGTTTAAGACCGAGGGCCCTCGTGAAAGATGTAAAGGAAGTTAGACAATGGCATTAACAGCTGCCGAAAAGAAAGAACTCATCAATAAGTTTGGCGCCTCTGCATCAGACACAGGAAGCCCCGAAGCACAGATTGCGCTCCTCTCAAAGAGAATCGATCAAGTAACTGAGCACCTTCAGACAAATAAGAACGATCACCACAATCGTCGTGGTCTACTACTACTCGTTGGTCGCCGTCGTCGAATCTTGCAGTACCTCGCTAAGACTGATATCGCTCGTTATCGTGCGATCATCGACAAGCTCGGCATCCGCCGCTAGTTTGATTTAAAACAACTTCATACTTCTCACGCGGGCTAGAAGACTGGTCCTCGGTGGTGGCTTACGGATAACGATGCCGTGGGCTTCGATCGAAGATCCATTCTCTAGTGGCCGCGTGGGTTTTAGAGAATAGGAGAGACCCATGGAGGGTCAAGACGTTAAGTCTGCCGTTGCAACAATTGACAACGGAAAGTTTGGAAAACGAGAGATTCGTTTTTTCTCGATGATGAGTCGATGCTTCTTTCAGCAACTACTGCATCTAAATCACCACGAGATCAATTCGATTTCTTCCCACTCACCGTAGATGTGGAAGAAAGAATGTATTCAGTTGGTCGAATTCCTGGATCATTCTTCCGACGCGAAGGTAGACCATCGGAAGATGCAATCCTTACCTGTCGATTGATTGATCGACCACTTCGTCCATCATTCGTTAAAGGGCTACGTAACGAAGTACAAATCGTTGTCACGGTCATGGCCCTAAACCCAGATCACATGTACGACGTCATTGCTATCAATGCTGCTTCGATGTCGACCCAACTTGCTGGATTGCCATTCTCGGGTCCAATCGGCGGCGTTCGCGTTGCACTTATTGATGGCCAATGGGTCGCTTTCCCAAATCACAGTGATTTAGAGAGAGCAGTCTTCGATATGGTCGTTGCCGGTCGAATTGCAGGCGACGATGTTGCAATCATGATGGTTGAAGCCGAAGCGACCGTGAAGACAATTTCTCTTGTTGATGGCGGCGCAATCGCTCCAACAGAAGAAGTTGTTGGCCAAGGACTTGATGCTGCGAAGCCATTCATCAGAACGCTCTGCGAAGCCCAAATCGAATTAGCGAAAGTAGCGGCAAAACCCACTGCTGAATTCCCAGTCTTCCTTGATTACCAAGAAGATGCTTATGAAGCCGTTTCAAAGGCCGCAAAAGATCGTCTAGCAAAAGCACTTACCATTTCTGGTAAGCAAGAACGCGAGAGTGAACTTGATGCAATCTCAAAGGAAGTCACTGAATCGCTGACACCGCAATTTGAGGGACGTGAGAAAGAAATTCCAGCTGCGATCCGTTCTGTGACAAAGAAATTAGTTCGTCAGCGTGTATTGCGCGAAAAGATTCGTATTGATGGACGTGGTTTACGAGATATTCGACCGCTGACCGCTGAAGTTGAAGTAATTCCGCGTGTTCACGGCTCTGCTCTCTTTGAACGAGGCGAGACCCAGATTCTTGGCGTTACTACATTGAACATGCTCAAGATGGAGCAACAGCTCGATACCTTGAATCCAGAAGATCACAAGCGTTATATGCACAACTACAACTTCCCTCCGTACTCCACTGGTGAGACCGGCCGAGTAGGTTCCCCAAAGCGTCGCGAAATTGGACATGGTGCTCTCGCTGAGCGCGCTCTGATTCCAGTTCTACCGTCGCGCGAGGAATTTCCTTATGCAATTCGCCAAGTCTCTGAAGCGCTCGGATCAAATGGTTCGACGTCTATGGGATCGGTGTGCGCATCAACGCTTTCATTACTCAACGCCGGTGTTCCACTCAAAGCCCCCGTTGCTGGTATTGCGATGGGACTTATCTCTGATGATGTCGACGGCAAGACCGAATATGTCGCGCTCACTGACATTCTTGGAGCAGAAGATGCGTATGGCGATATGGATTTCAAAGTTGCTGGAACTCGCGACTTCGTAACCGCGCTTCAACTCGATACCAAGCTTGATGGAATCCCAGCGAGCGTTCTCTCTGGCGCGCTTCTTCAAGCAAAAGAGGCACGTTTAGCAATTCTCAATGTCATGAATGAAGCGATTGATCGTCCAGATGAGATGAATCCACTCGCTCCGCGCATCATGTCCATCAAGATTCCGGTAGACCAAATCGGTGCGGTCATCGGTCCTAAGGGCAAGGTCATTAACCAGATTCAAGAAGAGACCGGTGCCGAAATCACCATCGAGGATGATGGAACTATTTACATCGGTGCCACAAATGGAACTGCAGCGGATGCAGCGAAGGCACAGATCCTCGGCATTGCAGATCCCAAGCTTCCAGAGGTGGGAGAGCGATACAACGGAACTGTTGTAAAACTCGCAGCATTCGGCGCATTTATTAACCTTCTTCCAGGCAAAGACGGACTTCTTCACATTTCACAGATTCGAAAGATGCATGGTGGAAAGCGCATCGAAAATCTCGAAGATGTCATGAAGGTCGGAGACAAAGTTCATGTCGAAATCGGAGAAATCGATCCGAAGGGCAAACTTTCTCTCGTCCCCGTTCTTGAAGAAACAAAAGCTGAATAACTTTTTACGATGACAGTACGCAAGACCGTTCTTCCGAGCGGTCTTCGTATTGTCACTGAAGAAGTAGCTGGAGTACGAAGCGCAGCTTTTGGTATCTGGGTAAATATTGGTTCCCGCGATGAGAGTGCAAAGGTCGCAGGCGCATCACATTTCCTTGAGCATTTACTTTTTAAGGGCACTACGAGCCGAAGTGCATTGGACATTTCTGCGGCAATCGAATCCGTTGGCGGAGAGATGAATGCCTTCACCAGCAAGGAATACACCTGCTTCTACGCCCGCGTCATCGATACTGATCTACCGATTGCTATAGATGTTATTTCAGACCTCATCACATCCTCTGTTGCGCGCCCTGAAGATGTCGATGCAGAACGGAAGGTGGTTCTTGAGGAAATTGCCATGCGCGACGATGATCCATCTGATCTGGTCCATGAATTATTTGCTGAAACTTTTTATGGCGAAACTCAACTTGGAAAGCCAATTCTGGGCACCACGCAGTCGATAAAAAATCTCTCCAGAAATTCAATTTTCAATTACTACAAAAAGAATTATCAACCACACGATTTAGTCGTATCTGTAGCCGGAAATATTAAACATAAGAAAGTTGTCGAATTGGTCACGAGGGCGCTATCTCGCGATGCATTCTTGGATGTACCCACCCGTGATTTCAATCTGCGACCTGATGCTCAGGTACGAAGAAAAAGTAAAGTGAGCGTTGGTCTACTAAATCGGAAGACTGAACAAGCACATCTCTTTTATGGGTTGCCAGGAGTAGCGCGAAATGATGAGCGCAGATTTGCCATGGGCGTTCTTTCTGCTGCGTTAGGTGGTGGAATGTCCTCTCGACTCTTTCAAGAAATACGAGAGAAACGTGGTCTTGCCTACTCGGTCTATTCAATGTCTCAACAATTTGCCGGTTCTGGCTTTGTCGGTTTCTATGCCGGATGCAACCCATCGAAGGCAACGGAGGTTGTGGGAATCATCCGCGATGTCCTTCACGATGTCGCATTAAATGGATTAACGCATGAAGAATTAACTCGTGCCCAGGGTGCCGTTCGCGGTACCCTCGTCCTCAGTCAAGAAGATACTGGCTCTCGTATGAGCCGAATAGGAAAGAGTGAGTTGGTGTACGGAGATATCTTGAGTTTCGACGCTATTCTCAAAGCGGTTTCTGATGTCACGTCAACTGACATTAGAAAACTTTCAGAAGAATTCTTGACTGCGGACCCCACGCTTGCCGTGGTGGGTCCGTTTTCGAAGCGATCACCATTTGAAAAGGCAATCCGCGCATGACAATCAAAGTCGGTGTACTCGGCGCACGTGGACGTATGGGCTCCCAGACATGTTCTGCAATCAAAGGCGCTTCGGATCTAGAGCTGGTTGCCTCCATTGATCTCGGTGATTCACTAGATTTGTTAAGAACAAGCTCCGCCCAAGTCGTCGTTGATTTCACCCATCCCGATGCCGTCATGAAAAATCTTGAGTTTGCAATTAATAATGGAATACACGTTGTCGTCGGCACCACCGGCTTTGACGATGCGAAACTTAATCAACTAAAAAGTCTTCTAGCCAAGAACTCTCACGTGGGTGCACTCGTCGCTCCTAATTTCGGCTTAGGCGCTGTACTGATGATGCAATTCGCAGCAAAAGCAGCGAAATTTTTTGAATCTGCAGAGATTATTGAATTGCATCACCCAGAAAAGGCCGATGCCCCCAGCGGAACCGCAAGCCGAACCGCTGAATTAATCTCCAAGTCTCGTCGTGAGGCAGAACTTCCTGCGATGCCTGACAAGACTAGTTCTGCTGTGGCCGGTGCGCGTGGTGCGAAAATTGGAGAAGTCCCTGTTCATTCAATCCGGCTTCGTGGACTTGTCGCGCATCAAGAAGTTCTTTTCGGTGACCAAGGAGAAACTCTCTCCATACGTCACGATTCGATAGATAGATCTGGATTCATGCCCGGCGTTCTCCTAGCAATCCGGGAAGTCGCCAAGCGCCCTGGACTTACTTTTGGCTTAGAAAACTACATGGAGCTATAGGAGGAATAAATGACTACTGAAATCACGATGTATGGCGCGGAATGGTGCGGAGATTGCAGACGTTCAAAGCGATTTCTAGATTCACATAGCGTCTCCTATAACTACATTGATGTTGAAGCAGACGCTTCCGCCTCTGAGAAAGTTATCGAAATCAATGGTGGAATGCGCTCAATACCTGTCATCGTCTTTCCAGACGGTTCACATTTGACTGAGCCTTCTGATAACGATCTCAAAGCAAAGTTGGAGTCTCTAAAAATTCTCTAGTTCCTTCGATTCCCAATCGAACGAATTCCAATCAAGATTGTTATCGCTCCTATTGCCAGCAATCCTGTAGCGGCAAGGAGAGAACCATCTAGAGTCTCGAGGATGAATTCTGAAAGAGAGACTACGAAAGCAAGGATTGCACTCGTCACAAGTACCCACGATCTAACTTTGGTGTACATCCACATGCAGGTAGCAAT
>RHAU01000131.1 GCA_010032125.1 Actinomycetota bacterium
TCTTGCTCATCCCTCTTTCAACTGAGAGATGACTTAAGAAAATTTCTATGGAGCTATCGCTTGCCACGCGCGAGGGCGGCCTTGATCAATCCACTAAAAAGCGGGTGGGGACGAGTTGGTCGTGAGCGAAATTCGGGATGAGCCTGGGTTCCGACGTAATAAGGATGTACTTCTCGAGGTAGTTCAACAAATTCGACAAGGTTTCCATCCGGTGAAATTCCACTAAAGACGATGCCGGCAGTAGTGAGTTTTTCTCGATAGCTATTGTTAACTTCATAGCGATGACGGTGTCGTTCCGAGATTTCTTCGCTGCCATAAACTTCAGCAACAATCGAGCCTTTTTGAAGTTTCGCTTTGTAGAGACCAAGGCGCATCGTTGCGCCCATATCTCCATCACCAGCGACGATCTTTTCTTGTCCCGCCATGGTCGCAATCACCGGATCTTTGGTGGTCGGATCAAATTCTGCGGAGTTCGCACCAGCAATCCCGGCAAGGTTTCGTGCCACTTCAATCACCATGCATTGCAAACCAAGACATAAGCCCAAAGCCGGAATTTTCTTCTCGCGAGCAAACTTAAGTGCACCTAATTTTCCTTCAATACCTCGAACCCCAAATCCACCCGGTACACAGATAGCATCAACGTCACCTAAAAGTTTTTCGGCACCTGCTGCACTTTCGCAGTCATCACTAACAACCCACTTAATCTCAACTTTGGCATTGTTATCAAAGCCGCCGGCTCGAAGTGCTTCGGTTACTGACAAATAGGCATCGGGTAGATCGACGTACTTGCCAACGAGTCCGACTTTCACGGTATGGGCAGGTTTGTGAACTTTCGCGAGCAGGGAATCCCACTCCCCCCACTCGACATCATGGAACGGAAGGCCAAGTCTTCGAACTATGTAGGCATCGAGTCCCTCGCGATGAAGAACTTTCGGTATGTCATATATCGAGGGCGCATCTACAGCTGCGACGACGGCTTCGGCATCAACGTCGCACATCAGCGAAATCTTCTTCTTCACTGATTGTGGAATATCGCGATCGGAACGGAGAACTACAGCGTCAGGGGCGATACCAATAGAGCGCAGCGCCTGGACGGAATGTTGGGTCGGCTTTGTCTTCAATTCACCCGACGGTCCGATATAGGGAACCAAAGAAACATGGAGATAGAAAACATTTTCACGCCCCACTTCTTGGCGAATCTGGCGTGCCGCTTCCAGGAAAGGAAGTGATTCGATATCTCCGACAGTTCCACCAATTTCTGTAATAACAATATCGATGGTGGGAGAAGCCATTGCCCGAATTCGGTCTTTAATTTCATTGGTGATATGCGGAATTACTTGAACAGTGTCGCCCAAATATTCTCCCCGACGCTCACGTGCAATCACGCGCGAATAGACCTGACCCGTTGTGACATTGGCAGACCCGTGAAGATTGGTATCGAGGAAACGCTCGTAGTGACCGATATCCAAATCTGTCTCTGCGCCATCATCAGTGACGAAAACTTCGCCATGTTGGAAGGGATTCATGGTTCCGGGATCGACGTTGATGTACGGATCAAGTTTTTGCATCGTGACCCGAAGGCCGCGAGCGCGAAGCAATCGACCAAGACTTGAAGCTGTGAGACCTTTACCGAGACTTGAGGCGACTCCGCCGGTGACAAAAAGATGCTTCGTCACATGAGGGGCGGTCATGGAGGGCTAACTTATCACCTGACTTCTCTTTTCCGTAAATCCAAGAGTTCTCGTGCGTGCTCCTGGGCGTGTTCAGATTCCTCGACGCCGGAGAGCATCCGCGCAATCTCTTTTTCTCGTTCATTGGCTTCAACAGTCGTAAGTGAACTCGTTGTTACTTTTCCAGATTGATCTTTTGTCACCACGATATGTCGATCTGCCCAAATAGCAACCTGCGGCAGATGCGTGAC
>RHAU01000132.1 GCA_010032125.1 Actinomycetota bacterium
GGCGCCGCGATATAAGAGGCACTCGCGCAGAGAACTCCAAGAATTGTGGCTCCTCCGATAGATAAACCCGCAATTTTCCCACCAATAACCCCAAGCGCCCCGGCAAGTACGGGAAAGGTGAGTGCGAAAATAAAGATTCTTCCTCCAACTTCTCTAATTACATGAATTTGTGATCCGGCAAGAAATCCGAGATGCATTAAGAAGAGAGAAAGAATTCCTGGGAGTAAGTCAACAAAAAATGGTTTTACTCGTTCATAGCCAGCATCACCTGCGATCGCCCCAACTATTAAACCACCAACGAGGAGTACGACAGTCTTTCCCAAAATAATTTCCTGGAGTGAAGTGGACCATGGAACACGTGTCTGTGTATGACGCGTTGCAAGAAATATCCCAATGATGATTCCAGGAATCTCCATGATTGTAAGCAAAGTTGTTGCAAATCCTTCATAACTAATTTTCGAGTTCTCTAGAAAAACAAGTGCGGCGGTAAAGGTCACGAGCGATGTCGATCCATAGTGAGCAGCCATTGAGCCGCGATCGATTTGGCTAAGGTTTCTAACGAATTTCAAGGTTGCATATGCCAAAGTCGGAATGAGAACACCTAGAGCAACTGTTGCAATGATGGGCTTGATGATTCCGCTTCCGCTGGAATGATGAAGCGAAACACCGCCTTTAAGGCCGATTCCAAAGAGGAGGTAGACGGAGATAATTTGGTAGACAGGCTCAGGGATACGAATATCGCTTTTAAATCGAGCTGAAATAAAGCCTAAAGCAAAGACAAGAACTGAAACTGAGGTGAGGTTATTGAGGGCTACCGTGAGCGAACTCTCCACTCGAGCATTATATACGAAACTTGTTTCCGGTTTTCAATTTCTGCTATACTGCACTGATGGCTCAAGCCTCATGGACTTTTCTATCTAATTACGGCCATGTTCTCGTCTACCTCGCAAAAAACCCAGATGCTCGAATCCGCGATATCGCATCAGCGGTAGGTATCACAGAACGTTCTGCTCAAGGAATAATCGCTGAACTTGAAAATGCCGGATATGTTGCGGTTAAACGCATTGGTCGCAGGAATTCATATCGAGTAAATCCGGCAAAAAAATTTCGTCATCCCGTCGAAGCCGACCAAAGTATTGCTCCGTTGCTCAAGATATTTTCTTAATTTATGCACCCATACTCGGGTATTAGCGCCGCTCTCACTACTAAACATGGAAAGCAAGAACATATCGCTGAGCCTCTCCGCGAGCTCGGCATAACACTTTCTACTGTCGAATATGACACCGATCTGCTCGGAACATTCACTGGTGAGATAGAGCGAGAAGGAACCCCCCTTGAAGTTGTGCGTCGAAAAGCGCGCATTGGCATGGAGTTAGCCCGACTGCCCTTTGGAGTGGCCTCGGAAGGATCGTTTGGTCCTGATCACCTAATCCCATTTGTTAACTCGAATGTCGAGTTATTAATCTGGATTGACGATCTTCGTGGCATTGAGATTGTAGAAAGTTACCGAACTCTTGAAGTTCAAGCCCACAGAGTGGAAATTCAGAGACTCGACCAATTGGAATCATCTCTATCCGATTTCGATTTTCCCCACCATGCTGTTATTGCTAAAGGGAAATCTCGCGGGAATTCCGCTCTTTTCAAAGGGATTGCTGACCTTGATTCTCTTAGATCTGCAATCACCACCATTCTTAAAAGTGGCGATATCGCTGTGATTGAAAATGATTTACGCGCTCACCTCAATCCGCAACGGCAACGTGCAATCAATGAGGTTGCGAAACGACTCGTCGCACGATTAAAGGAACTTTGTGTTAACTGTGGAACTCCGGGTTGGGGGGTAGTTAGTCTTCTTAAAGGGCTACCGTGCGAGAACTGTCAGCACTTCAACGCTGAATATCCTGCAGGCGAAATCAAGGGATG
>RHAU01000133.1 GCA_010032125.1 Actinomycetota bacterium
GTTAAGCCTCTCAGCGTCGATGGTACTGCACGGGGCACCGTGTGGGAGAGTAGAACGCCGCCGGACTTACATTAGAAAAGGGGTTGCAGATTACTGTGGCCCCTTTTTCATTTTCCGAGAAAAGAAAAGATTCGCGTCCAAGCGATAAGAAAAAAAGTTTTGGGCCGAAACGTGATGGTCGAAAACCAGATTCTTCTCGCGACAAAAAACCGATTCGCAAATCTCGACCCGAACGCCCTCGTCGCGAGAGTCAATTTAGAGAACCTGAAATTCCTCTAGAGATAAAAGCCGAAGATTTTCCACGCAGAGATGCATTTCAATTCCAATCACTTGCAGAAGAGAATGCAGATCGCGTTGCGCGACATCTTCTTGCGCTCAATCAGTTTCTCGAAACTGATCCCGAACGAGCATTCCTCCATGGTCAGGCGGCCGCTTTTCGCGCTGGAAGAGTTGCGATAGTTCGCGAGCGCGCTGGAATCGCTGCACTTGCGGCCGGTCATTATCAGATTGCGCAAAAAGATCTCCGCGCTGCATCGCGAATTTCGGGCTCAAAAGATGTGCTCGCCTACATCGCACAGTGTGAATTAGCCCTCGGAAACCCGCGTAAAACACTAGAAATTGCGGGTTCTGTGAAGAGCGATGAGTTATCTCAAAACGCCCGAGTCGAGATGCGCATCGCTGCTGCCGGCGCGAGATCAGCTCTTGGAGAATTTGATGCCGCAGTAGTTACTCTGCAATGTTCAGAGTTGCAGAGCACAGATGCAACGTGGTCAAAGAAACTCCATCGTCACTATCGAGATGCACTCGTCGCAGCAGGAAGAAAAAGCGAAGCCGAGAGTTTTGAATCTCGCTATCCCCAATCATTTGTAATCCCCACTCCCGAAGAAACCAGAGAGCCCTAAGAGAGCGCCTCGGTGAAGAATCGCCCCCTTACATTGAGAGGCGATGCAATGAGCGAGGACCATTCCAAGAACAGCGTTTTTCTTGTTGGGCGTGTAAGTGGGGAAGCAGAAGAGAAAGAACTCCCAAGCGGCGACAAAGTTGTCGAATTCCGCATTGTCGTTGCACGTGACGATCGAGAGGGTTATGACACCTTTGATATCGCTGTCTGGAAATCGATACTTCGAAAGCGTGCGCTTTCTCTTGATGAAGAAGAATGGTTAGAGGTGAAAGGTGTTTTGCGTCGTCGTTTTTGGCGACAAGGACCGGGAGTAGCAAGCCGTTGGCAAGTCGAAGGACGCGAACTCAACAGAATTTAGGTAGCGTTAGCGCATGGCCAATGATCTTTTCTCTGCACTACGTACCTATTTAACTAAGGTTTCGGGAGGCGAGAAGAGCCCCCAAGAAGTGGCGGCGGCGA
The DNA here is from genome assembly GCA_010032125.1 of Actinomycetota bacterium. GTDB lineage: Bacteria > Actinomycetota > Actinomycetes > Nanopelagicales > Nanopelagicaceae > MAG-120802. Next base: position 1,361 of record RHAU01000133.1, read on the forward strand.
TTAATGCATGGGCGCGAGAGACAGGCGAGACCATCAAAGTTCGGGTCGAGGAGGAAATCGCTCGGAGCGCAAAGAAGATGGGTTTTGCTAAACAGAGCGATCTTGATCGATTGGCGCGTGAAGTTGATTCCTTGAAAGCCAAAATCAACGGTAAAAGCGCTGCAAAGAAAAGCGCCGCAAAAAAATCTGGAGTGAAAAAGAAGAAGGTTAAAAACATCGCTCCCAAGAAGGCGTCTACCAAGAAATCCTCTGGAAAGAAGTAAACGATGGATAACGAGAAACTAGAGCAGATTTCGGCGATAAAGAAGCGAATCAACGAAGTCGCCTTCGCGCCTCTCGAAGAGCATGGGAAGAAATTTGAAGAAATCAACGGAGAACTTAATTCCGCGCTTCAATCCGTTGAGGGGATCTCCACACACTAGCGCTTCCGATAGGAAGGTTGATGCGCACCAGACTTGATGCTGAACTTGTTCGTCGCGGTCTTGCGCGCTCGCGAGATCACGCCGTCGATCTCATTGAATCTCGCTCGGTACTTGTCTCTGGAATTCCGGCTTCAAAAC
>RHAU01000134.1 GCA_010032125.1 Actinomycetota bacterium
GCGCGGTTTAATGGGTGGCCAATAAACATTCCACCGGTGAGAATCTGGTGCATAAAGGAGAGCGCAACTCCGAGATATGTGTAGAGGTGGATCACCCACCAGGTTTCGTATTTGATTTGGGACCTCACCTGTTTGTAGGAAGTAATCCCGGCAAGTATCAAGAGAATGAAACCGACAAAAGCCGGAAGCATCCAGGGATAGGTCGTTACCATCACCCAAAGTTCGTGAACAACTACTTTTCCTTCAGAACCTGCATAACCAAGCGCCACTAACAACACATGAAGGGTGATCATGTAAAGCGCGTATGGCATTGCTTTGCGGTGCCAGACCACAAGTCGATCGTGGCCGAGCGCATTCTCTACCCAAGGAATTCGCGCAATAAGAAGTAGGCCAATTATTGAAAGGTAGGAACCGGTAAGAGCAAAGAATCGAGAAACCGTTGTGATGATTGCGTAAATATCGGCAAAGTCTCCGGACGTTAATGTGGTGATTTGAACCGTGAGAGTGAATCCAAGACCGAGACCCGTGATGAGAAATGCTTGATCGCCGATTGCGCGTTTACGCCGTGCTTTCACTTACGGACCTTCCCATCGAACTTTGAGTGTTTCCTGTGAGAGAACTGGGTGGCTACTCCGGATTCTGATAGGACCAAGCGCCATCCCCATATTTATCGACCGCCCAGAATTGATAATTCCGCAGCGAAGAATCGCCTAACCACGAAACTGAATCACGTCCATCAACGATAAGCGCTGTTGCAAGCGCATCGGCAATTCCGGCATCTGGCCCAATAACAGTGGATGCACGCGCACCGACTGCGGGCACTCCGACACGTGGATCGATGATGTGTGATCCGCGCTCATATGTCCCACTGGATGCAATTGCGCCATCGTAGATTTCGTAACTCTTAGCGATGTGGTCGGCGTGATCGGGATGTCGAATACCCACGACCCATGGCGTGTTTTCGTCATAGCCACCACGAAGGACGATATCGCCGCCGGCGTTGATTTGAATCCGTTGGAAACCTCGACGTGCGAAGTATTCAAGAGAGTGTTGAGCTGCCCATCCTTTAACAAATCCAGAAGGGTCAAATCCGCCTTCAACTGCCCATGGATCAAAAGCGCGCTTCGTCATTTCGCGAATTTCTAAACATCGATTCCAAACTATTTTTACATCTGGGCGCGCATCGGAAATATCTAAGGTTCCTTTTCTAAGCCTAGAAATTTCCGAATCATTTTTAAATGTTGAGAAAACCCGGTCAATCTCTTGGTAATAAACTTCTGCTTCTTCGCAGGATTGAAGAAATTCCGCATCACGATAATCACGTCGCGGGATTGATATTGAAATCACAGTTCCCCAGATCTCAATGTTGTGATGGACCAGCTCCCAGGAATCTGAACGAGCAGCCATGTAAAAAGGCTACCCTCGAAATCCCAAGGATTTATGAGTGATTCCCGTATCCTTTTGCAGAGAAAGTGACCCCCATTTCCCCAGGGAGCCAAAGAGTGAATGTAACGACAGCGCGAAAGATAGCGCTCATCCTCTCCTCTTTATTACTTGTTTCTACATCACCTTCCTTTGCAAATCCTCCGAAGCCAACGCTTGCCCAAATTGAAGCGGCAAAGCAAGCAGAAGCCGAGAAGAAAAAAGCGGCCGATGCTGCAGCTGCAAAACTTCAGAAAGCAAATCAATCACTGCGCCAGTTAACCGCTGTCGCAAATGCTGCACGAACAAAATATGAGAAGGCGAAGAAGGAACTCGCTCAAGCAACGCGCGAAGCTGAAGCAGCAGCCGCGGCGTATGCAGTTTCGGTATCCCAAGTCAAAGCCGCCCACGATGCCATCGGTCGCTTAGCGGCAAACGCCTACATCATGGGTGGCGGATTTACGGATCTCGATTCGCTTCTCCACTC
>RHAU01000135.1 GCA_010032125.1 Actinomycetota bacterium
CGTAATCGGTGGACTTTCTCCCATCCGCGCCGTACTCCAAGGTCTCCCACAGGCCAAACATCGACACGACCTAATTGAAATATCAGGAACATCTCAACTGTCCACTGACCGATTCCAAACAAAGGAAGTAAATAATCGTAAATTTCTTCATCAGAAAGTTTATGTAGTGAATTAATCGGAATTGTTTTATCTTCCGCAGCCTCCGCAAGTTCGCTAATGGCACGAGTCTTTGCACCGGAGCATCCGGCGCTGCGCAATTGGCGATGCGTCAAATGGGATATTCCAGCCGCATTGAGTGAACCGCCAGAAAGTTCTTCCACTCGACCGATAATTGTTGCGGCCGCTTTTGTAGATAATTGTTGCGAAAGAATTGAGCTGGCAAGTGATTCAAAGTTACTTCTCTTTGGTTTCTTCGTTCCGATCGGACACGGCCCTGAGTGACGTATCACGTCACCAAACTTCGGCTCAATACGTCGAATTCGAGCCGCAATTTTTTTGCTCTCAGCGATGGACAACGTCGGCATTTGTGTCATCTTATGGCCGGCTCTTGTGCAGGCCGAATCACCATCGCCGACGCACGCTTGCAGCGCTTTGCAGTCAGGAAACCCCTATTTGCAGAATTTCTTGCAGGTGATTTACAGTCGCGCTGGAGCGGAGGGTCTATGTCAGTAGGCATAAAAGAGGTTGCTGCCGAAGCCGGCGTCTCTATTGCAACTGTCTCTCGCGCTCTCCGTGGGCTTCATCATGTTAATCCTGAGACGCGTAAGAAGATTTTGGATGCCGCCGAAAAGTTGGAATATTCAATTCCCAAGACGAACGCAAAGGCGATCTTCGGGCGGACAAATTCGATTGGTGTCGTCGCTCCATACATTTCTCGTTGGTATTTCGCGCAGGTAATTAATGGCGCTGAGCAAGCGCTGCGGGAAGCAGGACTTGACTTGCTACTTTATAACTTTTCGCAAATGAAAGGTAGAGAACGACTGTTTCAGCATCAATTACTGAAAGGTCGTGTTGATGCCCTCATCGTCATTTCACTTCCGCCGACGGAAGAAGAGTTCGAATCAATGCTTAGCCTGGGAATTCCTATTGCCTTAGTCGGCATGCACCATGATTCCTGTGCGAGCGTGGCTATTGATGATGTTGCGGGTGCCCGGACGGCAACACAGCATCTAGTGAACCTAGGTCATAAAAAGATTGGACTTATATCTGGCAGACCCGATGACCCTTTTGGATTTAGCGTTCCTCAAGATCGACGAAATGGTTTTATGCAAGTTCTGGCCGAAAGCGGCCTGGAGTGGGTTCCCTCGCGCGAAGTTTATGGAGATTTCACGATGCACGGGGCAAGTCGCGCAATGGATGATTTGTTAGCGCGACCGAATAGACCCACTGCGATTTTCGCTCAATCAGATGAGATGGCGCTCGGAGCGCTTCAAGCAATTAGGAGAAACGGACTGAAAGTTCCAGAAGATATTTCTATTATTGGATTCGATGGACATGAGATGGCCGAATTCTCCGATCTCACGACGATCGAACAGCCAGTTCAACTAATGGGTGAGATGGCGGCCTGGTCGATTATGGAGCGAATTAGATCTCCGAAAAGTGAGCCCCATTCGCTCACTTTGCCCACCACGCTCGTTGTGAGAAATTCAACGCGTCGGCTTAGCACCTCGGAGTAAGCATGTTAGTTCCCTTCCACGGGCTCGAGTGGCATACTGACATTCGTGGCCAGCGAAGTCCGCGCTAACTCTCTTGCTGAGTTAAGGAAACGTAAAAGCGTTAAGTGGCGTAAATATCCAGAAGATGTCATTCCTCTTCCTGTAGCGGAGATGGATTTCCCAATCGCTGAACCCATCAAAGCCG
>RHAU01000136.1 GCA_010032125.1 Actinomycetota bacterium
CATGCGCCAGTAACACGACGAGCGCGGATCTTGCCGCGATCAGAGATGTACTTGCGTAGCGTTGCAATGTCTTTGTAATCAATGTAGGTGACTTTGTCACGGCAGAAGCTGCAAGGCTTCTTCTTGATTTTCTTGAGCGCTGCAGGAGAAATCTTTGGTTTCTGCTTCAGCGTCCGGTTAGAACGTGCTCCCATTGTGGTGCTCCTTTATCTGGGCCCGCCAAAAGAGGCGGAATGGTGTGGTTTTAGAAGGGTGGTTGGTCGTCTGCGGTAGTGGATGTCCACCCTCCGCCGACGGTTGCATTAGATGACCATGAGTCATCTGAAGATTCGGTAGGTGCTGTGAAACCGCCACTGTTTCCACCTTGACGGGTTGTCTTGGTGACACGTGCGGTTGCGTTGCGTAGTGATGGACCAACTTCATCTACTTCAACTTCGAAGACAGTTCGCTTTTCGCCTTCTTTAGTTTCGTAGGAACGTTGCTTCAACCGACCAGAAACAATGACGCGCATTCCGCGTGTCAAAGATTCGGCGACATTTTCTGCTGCTTGGCGCCAGATTTGGCATTGCAGGAAGAGAGTGTCTCCGTCTTTCCATTCATTGGTCTGTCGATCCATGTAACGCGGTGTGGACGCGACGGTGAACTTTGCGACTGCAGCACCAGATGGTGTGAATCGAAGTTCAGGGTCGTTTGTGAGATTGCCAATCAGAGTGATTTGGGTATCGCCCGCTGCCATATTCGTCTTCTCTCTACTTTAAGTGTCTTCTCGTTGCGGATTTACTCTGGACGCACCACTTTTGTACGAAGCACCGCTTCGTTCAAATTTAGTTGGCGATCCAACTCTTTTACAGCTGCTGGCTCACAGTGCATATCGACGACGGCATAAATTCCTTCGCTCTTCTTTGCGATTTCAAATGCCATACGGCGTCGGCCCCAAATATCGAGTTTGTCTACTCGACCTCCGGAGTCTTTGATGATCTTGAGATATGTATCAAGACTTGGTGCAACTGTGCGCTCTTCTAGATCGGGATCTAGGATGACCATTAGTTCATAGCGACGCATGAATTAACCCCACCTCCTCTGGACTAATCGGTCACGGCATTTCCGCGACAGGAGGGTTGCTGCGTATTCGTTCGACTTTTTAAGGGCCTTACGAGGGGGCTAAGACTAACCCCGGCCACTGTCAGCGAGAAATCCAGCCGGCTCAGCCTGTGTATTTCCCACACGCCGACCCCCGGTCTGGCGTGCAGTCTGAATAAGAGTGGATGCGAACCAGACCAAGGTTGCGATTCGGATAATGATGAAAATCGCATACACCTTCTCGGGTAGTCCAAACTTTGCGCCGCTGTAGCTAGCAAGGTATTGCCAAATCGCAAAGTGATAGAGCGCTTCACCCGCCTGCCAAATCCAGAATGCGTTTCTCTCTTCTCGTTTAGTCATTGCAATCACGGCGAGTGGCGTTAGCCAGAGAATGTATTGAGGTGAGTACACCTTGCTCGCGGTTACGAAAACTGCGACTGAGAGAAATGCAATTGTTGCGAAATTCTCAAAGGTGCTCCGTGTGTTTGCAACTGAAAAGAAGAAATAACCAATTCCAATAATCGCGACGATAAAGAGCACTATTGAAAGCGAGTTGAGTCCGCCTTGTGTAATACCGAGAAGCGAGATTGCGTACCACAAGGAACCAAGATCATTTCCCCGTTCGATATTAAGTTTGAAGAAGCGCCACCATCCCTCACCATTGGTAAGTGCCACTGGCAAATTAAAAGTCAGCCAAGTCGCCGAAGTGATAGCAAGATA
>RHAU01000137.1 GCA_010032125.1 Actinomycetota bacterium
ATGGACTTCCCGCGTCCAAGTGGACTTTTTAGCTTAGATTTCTTAAAGTCCGCCTAGGTCACGAGTTCCAGCATCAAGCCCCGGCTAACTGGACGGCAACCCTCCACCGCGGTGGGGTGCTCCGGGTGAAGACCGGGTCGAAGAACTTCGACAAGCGCGGGTCTGCCAGCGATAGTCAGGTCCGGCTACTAACTCAATTACCGGAAAGGCAGAAGATGAAAAAGAAGTTCACAGTAATTCCATTAATTCTGGCAGCGCTCGTGCTGACGAGTTGCTCATCCTCCAGTGATGATGCCGCAAGCACTGCTGCAGAAAATTGTTCAGCCGACTCACTTCAAACGTTGGAGTCCGGTGTCCTGACCATTGCAACTGGTGAACCTGCGTACTACCCATGGGTCATCGATGACAAACCTGAATCAGGAGAAGGTTTCGAAGCAGCCGTTGCTTACGCCGTCGCTTCCGAACTCGGTTATGACGCTGCGAAGGTGAAGTGGGTTAGAACAACTTTCGATGCTGCAATCGCTCCAGGGCCAAAGACATTTGATTTCAATCTTCAGCAATACTCCATTACTGAAGAAAGATCACAAGTGGTTGATTTCTCATCGCCTTACTACAAATCAAATCAGGCGATCGTTTCTTTCAAGGGCAGCAAACTTGAAGGCGTCACAACTCTGCAAGGCGTCAAGGATTCAGGCGCCAAACTCGGAGCCGCAGTAGGAACTACTTCTCTGGATGTCATCGAGAGCCAAATTGGCTTAAAAGCTTCGGTTTTCAATGACAATGCAGCAGCAGTCACTGCGCTCAAGAACAAGCAAATTGATGGCTTGGTAGTCGATCTGCCTACCGCCTTCTACTTGTCGGCAGTTGAAGTTCCCAAAGGAATCATCGTCGGCCAAATAGATGGCAGCGATGCCGGTGATTCAGGATTCGGACTTTTGCTCGCCAAGAGCAGTCCATTGACTTCATGTGTCACCAAGGCAGTCGATGCAATACGTGCGAATGGAACTTTGCAAGCAATCACCGAGAAGTGGCTTGCTGATTCCGCTGGAGCGCCCGTACTTAAGTAATGATTGAAGAGTCAAGGCGCAGCGCTGGAGATAACTCTGGAGCTGCGCCTTATGACTTTGGCGGGAAGTGGCAGCCAAGTGATGTAGAACTGGCTCGACGCATCGAGCGCAATAATCGCAATCGCCGAAATATGGCAATCGCGGCGCTCTCCAGTCTGATTGTTCTTGGGGCGTTATCGATTCTTGTTGTTACATCGCCAGGATGGAAAACACTTCGCGATACTTTTTTCGACTGGGCCTATGGTCTAGAGATTCTGCCAAAAGTCATTCTTGGTTTTACTACAAATGTTCTCTTGACTCTCATCGCGGGAACAATCGTCGCTATTAATGGATTAGTTATCGCTCTTTTGCGCACTTCACGTTCGCCGGCATTGACTCCTTTTAGAATTTTGGCAACGGTCTACGTTGATGTGTTTCGTGGCGTACCGATGTTGTTGGTTATTTTGCTCGTCGGATTTGGAATTCCTGCGCTTCAAATAAAAGGTCTCACGAACAATGTGCTGATACTTGGCACGACAGCAGTGATCATTACTTACTCGGCGTATGTTGCCGAAGTAATTCGAAGCGGAATCCTCACTGTTCATCCAAGCCAGAGAGCAGCGGCCCGTTCTTTAGGACTGAGTCATACCCAGACATTGCGCTATGTCGTTCTTCCACAAGCGCTCAAGCGCGTCACTCCACCACTTCTCAACGATTTAGTTGCGCTCATCAAGGACACGGGGCTGGTTTCAA
>RHAU01000138.1 GCA_010032125.1 Actinomycetota bacterium
GCGAACGCCGATGACAGCCATAGTTTTACTTGGTGCTCAATGGGGCGATGAAGGCAAGGGCAAAGCTACGGACTTGCTTGGCGACAAAGTTAAGTATGTAGTTCGCTACCAAGGTGGCAATAACGCTGGTCATACAGTCGTGATCGGTGATCAGAAATATGCGCTTCACCTACTTCCCTCAGGAATCCTCTCTCCCAATTGCATTCCAGTCATCGGTAATGGTGTTGTTATCGATCCTGCCGTATTACTGGAGGAAATAAATGGACTGAATGAACGCGGCGTTGATACCTCACGTTTAAAGATTTCAACAAATGCACACTTGATAACTCCGTACCATCGAACAATCGATAAAGTAACTGAAAGATTTCTTGGAAATTCAAAGATTGGAACAACCGGTAGAGGTATCGGTCCTGCCTACGCAGATAAAATAAATCGAATTGGGATTCGGGTACAAGATCTTTTTGACCCTTCGATTCTCAAGCAGAAACTCGAAGGCGCGCTTCGCGATAAAAATCAAGTGCTTATAAAAGTCTTTAACCGCAAAGGCATAGAAGTCGACGAGGTACTTCAGGAATATCTTGATTATGCAGAAGCGCTCTCACGTTATGTAACTGACACTTCACTTTTGTTAAACAAAGCACTTGATAATGGAGATGTTGTGCTCCTAGAGGGCTCCCAAGGAACACTTCTTGATGTGGACCACGGCACTTATCCCTTTGTGACTTCCTCAAACCCAACAGCCGGAGGCGCTGCCACGGGATCTGGAATTGGGCCAACCAAGATTTCTAAAGTCATTGGAATAGTGAAGGCGTATACGACGCGCGTAGGTTCAGGACCATTCCCAACTGAACTCTTTGATGAGGATGGAGAAAGACTTCGAACCATTGGTGGTGAGTTCGGAACGACGACCGGCAGATCGCGTCGCTGTGGCTGGTATGACTCACTCATTGCACGGTATGCCGTACGAATTAATGGCCTAACAGATTTATTTTTAACAAAACTTGACGTGTTAACTGGTTGGGAGAAGATTCCTGTTTGTGTGGCCTATGAAATAGATGGAAAAAAGGTCGACGAACTACCTTCATCTCAAACTGATTTCCATCATGCAAAGCCAATTTATGAATTCCTTCCAGGTTGGAGCGAAGATATCTCGGGCGCAAAGACCTTGAAAGACTTGCCAGCCAATGCCCGCGCTTATGTCCAATATTTAGAGAGCATTTCAGGAGCGCCCATTAGTGCAATCGGCGTTGGGCCAGGACGAGACCAGACGATTGTTGTTAAGGATTTGATATAGATGTCGCGCGTACTAGTAGTGGGCGGTGCCGGATATATCGGAGCACATGTCTGTGATGTTCTTGTTCAGAGCGGTTATCAAGTCAGGATTTACGATGATTTTTCGAACGGACTGAGAAGAAGAGTAGATGGAAAATTCAATGACATAGTCATTGGTGATATTTTGGATCGAAAAACTCTGATCGATGCGCTTGACGGTGTTGACTCCATAATTCATCTTGCTGCCAAAAAAGCTGTAGGCGAGTCAGTTGAAAATCCGTTGAAGTACTACGAGAACAATGTTGGTGGAACATTGAATCTCTTAGCTGCCATGTCGGCGAAGAGCGTGAAGAGAATTGTTTTTTCCTCTTCTGCGGCTGTTTATTCACCGAACGATAAACCAGCGATTGAAGAGGATGATGCAACAGTTCCCCTTTCTCCTTATGGAGAAACAAAGTTGTTGTCTGAACAACTCATCGCTAAAACCTCTATTGCTGAG
>RHAU01000139.1 GCA_010032125.1 Actinomycetota bacterium
CATGCGATTCTTGAGAGGTAAAAAGGATATGAATTTTCCCAGCATCATCTTTTCTAAATGAAGACATCAGAACTCGTTATCACGTTGCACAGTCGCCCATAAACCATATTCGTGGAGCCGTTGTACATCGCGTTCCATTTCTTCTCTCGTTCCTGATGCGACGGTGGCTCGACCTTCATTGTGAACCTTAAGCATTAACTCGGTTGCTTTTTCTTTTGAATAACCAAAGATGACCATGAATACGTGAGTTACATATGTCATCAAGTTAACAGGATCATCCCAAACCACACAGACCCATGGACGATCCGGTCTGATATCGACATCGCTCTCAGATTCAGTAACAGTTCCGAGGGCCATCGTTAGGAATTATCACCTTGGCTATTGCCTTCATCATCTGGTCCTTTGCGCAATCCTGCATGAATCTCTTTGCAGGTTGGACAGATGGGAAATTTATTTGGATCTCGAGATGGAATCCATCGCTTTCCGCATAACGCCGTGACAGGTTTGCCAGTTACTGCAGATTCGACGATTTTTTCTTTTCTGACATAGTGAGCAAATCGCTCGTGATCGCCAGGTTCTAATTCTTCGCGCGTTTCAATGGCAACATCGGTATCTCCCTGTGCGAAGCCGCCATTAACCATGGCGAAATGATAGGACGGTCGAGATTAAGATAGGCCGATGAAGGATCTCCTCCGCACAGAGCATCTCTCGCGGGCAGATATCGAACTCCTCTTCACAACCGCTTCTGACTTTGCCAACGAACCACTTCGCTCACTATCGGCGCTCAGCGGCAAAACCGTCGCTATCTATATGACCAAACCTTCGACGCGGACCAGACTCGCATCCGAAACTGCAATCGCCCATCTCGGCGGTTCACCAGTTTTCCTTCGAAGCGAAGATCTTCAGATTGGTCGCGGTGAAACAATTTCCGATACAGCAAAGATATTGAGCGGATTTTGTAGCGCGCTGATCATTCGAACATTTGCACAATCTGATGTCGACGAACTTGGCGCTAATGCCACTATTCCAGTAATTAACGCGCTCACTGATGATGACCATCCCACCCAAGCACTTGCCGATTGGCTAACAATTCGTGAGAAGTTTGGCGCCGATTTATCGGGGCGGACATTTGTGTATGTCGGCGATGGAAACAATGTCACTCATTCCTGGCTCTTGATGGGCGCACAACTGGGTGCCCATGTTGTTGCAGCAACACCACCAGGCGAATACGCCCCGGATGCTGCGGTTGTCCAACGAGCACAAGCGATTGCAGCTACAACCGGCGGAAAAGTGGAATTAAGTAACGACCCTGTTGCGGCAAGCAAAGGCGCTTCAGTTATCTATACCGATGTGTGGATGTCGATGGGCGATCCAGAATCTGAGCGGATTGAGAAGGAAAAAGTTTTGAAGCCCTTCGCAGTAACACCCGAACTCATGGGGAGTGCCGCTCAAGATGCAATTTTCATGCATTGTTTACCGGCGCACCGTGGTGAAGAAGTGGCAGCGAAGGTCATTGACGGAGAACAATCCGTCGTGTGGCGCGAGGCATTCCATCGTCGAACAACGATTCAAGCAATTCTTTATCACCTCACTCGCGGAGAATTAGGCGGATCTGAATATGCGCATCTTCGTTCCCGCTGAAACTCGAACTGGTGAGAAGCGCGTTGCGCTCGTCCCAGACATCATCTCCAAATTAACGCGTGCTGGTTTAACCGTATCGATTGAAAGTGGCGCCGGTGTTAACGCAGGTGCGCCAGATAGTGAATATTC
>RHAU01000140.1 GCA_010032125.1 Actinomycetota bacterium
TATTCTTTCTCGATCTTTGCAATTGCGCGAGATTCCGGTGCCGGGGCATACTCGAAGATTTCACCGCTCATTATTAATCCACCGTAACATAATTCGCGCCGGAGTAGCGGTTATTTCGTAACTTCATTCGTTGCATGAGAAGATCATTAAGGAGAGCGCTTGCTCCAATACGAAAAAGTTCTGGAGTTAACCACTCAGGTCCTGCGGTTTCTTTGACAAGAACCAATTGTTTGATTGCATCTTTTGTGGTCCGGATTCCACCTGCAGGTTTAACTCCGACCTTCGTACCTGAAATCGAGAAGAAGTCCCGTACTGCCTCGAGCATCACGAGCACGACGGGGGCAGTCGCAGCGGGTGCAACTTTTCCCGTACTCGTTTTAATAAAATCTGCGCCAGCGAGCATTGCTAGGAATGACGCTTTACGCACATTGTCATAGGTGACTAATTCGCCGGTTTCAAGAATTACTTTGAGATGTGCACGCGTTCCGCATATTTCTCTAATCACACGAATTTCCTCAAAAACATCGCCAAGTTTTCCGCTAAGAAATGCGCCGCGATCAATGACCATATCAATCTCACTTGCCCCTGCAGCAATCGCATCCTCTGTATCCCGTTTTTTTACTTCTATTGAGGCTCTTCCCGATGGAAATGCTGTGGAGACCGCTGCAACAGGGATAGAAGATCCACCAATCTCATCTAAAGTCGTGCGAGCAATTTTGACCATGTCGTTGTAGACGCAGATTGCACCGACATGAGGAACGCTTGGATCACTCGGGTCAGGTCGAACTGCTTTTGCACAGAGTGATCGAATTTTTCCTGGTGTATCTGCTCCTTCGAGAGTCGTGAGATCGACCATGCGGATTGCCAAGTCAATTGCGGTCGCCTTACTTGAAGTCTTAATGCTTCGGGTTGCAAGCATCGCTGCGCGAGATTCGGCACCAACTTGATCAACGCTGGGAAGATTCTTGAGAAATGTGAGAAGTGATTTCTCAGAACCATCAATCAAGGAGGTGATCTGACTCATGTGGGAACGCTACCGAATGAGGAGTTTCTTCATGGCACTTTCAACCTGATCCAAAATGAGATTCGCCTCCGAGTGTGTAGATGTCACTACTTCTAGATAGCACTTCACCTTAGGTTCGGTGCCGCTGGGGCGAACAATGACCCTGACCGGACCTTCCAAATAAAAGCGGATTCCATCCGTTGGAGGAAGATCATCTTTTGGCTGTGACAGATCATCGACTGACATTACTTTTCTATCTGCAATCTGACCTGGCATCGAACTTCTCATCATGGTCATAATCGCCTGTATCTGTTCCACACTTGACGTTCGGATGGAGATCTGGCGCGTGCCATGGAAGCCATAATCTCTCCAGATTTCATCTAAGAAATCAGCGAGTGTTTTACCTTGATCTTTCAGGTCTGCGGTCATCTGCGCTAAGACCAATGCAGCGCTAATGCCGTCTTTATCGTTGACGTCGCGCGGAGAAACGCAATAACCCAGAGCTTCCTCATAACCAAAACGAAGGTTGTCGACTTTCGAGAGGTACTTAAAGCCGGTCAAGGTTTCTGTGAATGCTATGCCATAGCGTTCCGCAATTTTTCTGAGGATGGAGGAGGAGACAATGGAGTTTGCAAATACTCCATTGTTAACGCCGCGTCGCGCAATGTATTCGCCAAGAAGCGCTCCAACCTCATCGCCTCGCAACATTCGCCAAACTCCACCGTCAAGTATTGCCCC
>RHAU01000015.1 GCA_010032125.1 Actinomycetota bacterium
GAGCTTTCAATAAAACCCATGACGTCAGAAGGCTGTGAAACCTTTGGAAGGAAGATTCGGTCTATTTTTTTGTGATTAATCAGTTTAATTTCATCGTTTACTGCGATGGGATTTACGCGCAGCGCAATTCCTTTTCGATTCGTTTTATTTAAAAAATCTAGAGCAAGTGAACGGGCACGTGCCTTGTTGGAGGCGCTAATGCTGTCTTCTAAGTCAAGAATGACTACATCGGCCTCAGAAGTCTCAGCTTTTTCGAGAAATCTCTCGTTGTCGGCTGGGACATAGAGATAGCTACGAGGCAGCACTTGCGATTACCCCTTTGGACTCAAGAGACTGAATTTCTGCAGAACTTAAGCCTGCCACTTCTCGAAGAACTTCTGAAGTGTCAGCGCCGAGCGCTCTACCAGTCCACTTTATTTCCCCGGGAGACTCCGAGAGTTTGTAAATGACATTCTGCATCCTTATGGTTCCCAGAAATGGATCCGAAGTTTCGAGAATAGTTTCCCTAGCTTTGAAGTGAGAATCGGAAAGTATGTCTTCGATGTCATAAATTTGAGCGACGGCGGCTTCCGCTTTTGTAAATTCATCGATTACTTCATCAGAATTGCGCTGCGAAATCCACTCATTGAGATATCTATCGAGTTCGTCAGCATGCTCTGCTCGCGTTCGGCCTTCTTTGAACCATGGTTCATTGAGAACTTCCGGATGACCCACAAGTTTCATGACTCTCTCAGCAATCGATGGCGCTGATGTTGAAATTGCCAGCCATCGACCATCTTTTGCTTTGTAGGTGTTTCTCGGAGCATTGTTTTCTGTTCGGTTCCCAGTGCGTTTTTGTTTAATTCCAAGTTGATCGTAAATCAATGCTTGCGGTCCTAAAGTAAACATGATTGGTTCGATAAGAGATGTGTCTATAACTTGACCTTTTCCATAAGCCTCCGAATTCTTATTTCTGAGCGCATAAAGAGCGGTCATGATGGCTTGAGCAGTTGTTATTCCAGCAATGGCGTCGGCAAGTCCAAATGCGGGCAATGTAGGTGGGCCGTCCGGTTGGCCTGTGAGGTTGGCAAACCCGCTCATTGCCTCCGCCAATGTTCCGAATCCCGGTCTTGATTTATAGGGACCGTCTTGGCCAAATCCCGACACTCGAGCAACGACAAGTTCTGGATTTCTTTCCATCAATTCTTTTGGTCCTAATCCCCACTTTTCCAGCGTTCCCGGACGGAAATTTTCAATCAAAACATCTGCCGAGGAGATTAGTTTGAGAAGAATTTCGGCTCCCTCTTTCTTGCCAAGATCAATTGCGACAGATTTTTTATTTCGAGAGATGTAGATCCACCATAGAGATTGCTCATTCTTTTTATAACCATGTCCACGTACGGGATCGCCTTTACTTGGATGTTCGATTTTTATTACTTCGGCTCCAAAATCTCCTAACAACATTGCGGCAGTTGGACCTGCAAAGAGAGTTGAGCAATCGATGATCCGAAGGCCCGCTAAAGCTGACATTAGATTGCTGAAATCACATTCTTGATGATGGTCGACAATTGTGTGCCACGAAGCGAGGGTATTGAAACGCCATCTAATTCAATATCTTTCATAAGATTCTTAGGAATCCATGAATCGCCGAACATCACTCCAGCTGTGGCCCCAGCCAAAGCAGGTAATGAATCAAGTTTTCTTGGATGAGAAAGAGCAGACAACAACATTTCTTCTGGAGAACGCACTTTTTGAGCATGAGCTAAGAGCAGGCCTAAGGTTTCCGGGGCTGAAATCGGATAGGCATAGATATTCTCAACGAAATTCGCTTCTAAAACCGAAATTCTCTCGAATGTACTATCAAGATCTTTTGTCATTGAAAGTGCTTCAGTTACGACTCGGAAGGACCACGACTCTCGAGGTAATTTAGTTAGGGCAATCAATATCGATGATTCGATATCAAGTCCATTGATGAGACTAGAAATGAGAGCGGCAAAAGACTTTGCACAATAGATTCCATCTTCTGAGTGGGTAACCTGTGCATCCTGAACAACTAATTCCTCCATTTTGGCTGGAACTTTGGCATACAGAATTGCGGGACCAAGAGATCTAATCATTGCAATGTCATCGAAATAATGCGGATTATCGTGTCCTGACTCGGGTGGTCTATAACCTCTCTCCAGATTCTTTAGGGCAATTGCTGTTCCGGTTCGAACTCTCAATTCGGATCGGATTGTGACTAGGTCATCCCATTTCTTCTCTGGATCTTCTTTATTCAATAGTGATTGAAGTACAAAGACGGACCACTCTGTATCGTCACTTGGCTTGGGTATTAACATCGAATTGTTTTGGGCATGGGTATAAGGAGTTGGGCGGGTGGTTTGCTTCGAGGTTTCTGCAAACTCAGTCAAAGTACGCATACGGAGTGCTCTTTTAGGTGCCAGGAGCGAAACTTTGTGGTGTGCGGACGAAATCGAGATGGAATCGCCCCAAGCCATACCAAGAATAGAGCCGGTGATTCGTGATTCGTTTGAACTCATTGGCTTGCAACTTTCAGAAGTGATTCCGCCATTTCGTATGGATTTAATCCCTTTGCAAACTCCAGACAAGTCCCTCCGACAGTAGTAACGGCGCCTTTCCAATTTGAAGGAATTGATTCGTAACCGGCAATCGCGCCTGCTACTGCTCCTGCCATTGCCGCGATTGTGTCGGCATCACGCCCCAGGTTTACTGCGAAAAGAAGTGTTCGAGCATAATCTCCATCCCCGTACAAAACCGCTGCCATTGCTAGGGCAACAGCTTCCGGAGCGAGATCTGCATAGAAATACTCGTGAATTGCGATGTCTTTGAGAAGTAAGTCTGCAATCTCATGCACCGGTCGTTCTCTGCTTTCGTCAACAATTTCTCTTGCAATAGCGAGAAGTCTCCAGGTCCAACTATCTGTTGGAATGCTTTTTGACGCTAAATCAAAACATTCGACATTTGATGCGCCTCCCATCGCTGCAGAGATGGCAACAGCGATTACGACACCGGAATGAATCCCCTCGCCTGCGTGGCTCACTTCTCCATCGGCGATGGCTAATGACTTTGCTAAATCTAAATTTCCCTTGGAAACAACACCGATAGGAGCGACTCGCATTGCCAATCCATCGCTCCATGCATGATTATGTTGACCAGAAAATGGTGGGCGAAGGCCCTTTCTCAGGTTGTGAATTGCGTTCATCTCGCTAAATCCTGCACCGGCAAATGCGCCTTTTTGCGCGCAGACTTTCTCAATCCAGAAATCGGCAAACTGTGAGGCGCTTATGGATTTTCCATACTTAAGAATTGCGCTGCCAGTAAGTAAGGCATACTCCGTATCGTCACTTCCCCCTGGGGTTAGATTGACGAAATCTTTTACAGATCCATATTTTTCCCGAATTTGCTCCGCTGACATTCCTTCGACCGGTCTACCGATAGCATCTCCGATCGCAAGTCCTGCCATTGCCCCTTGGGCGCGTGAGAGTTCAGAGATCATTTGATTCTCGAAAGTACTGGCTTCGAAAACAATGTATCCCGAGCCAGCTTTACTCGAACACTACGTTCGGCATCGCGATCAAATATCTCTTTCGCAATTACCGCCATAGCTATTCCAGTTTTCTGAAAATCTCTCTTGCTTTCACGTTCTACGGTTTCAACCCAATCCCGTGGCATTGAATCTCGACCATTCATGGCACCTGAAATAGCGCCAAACATCGTTGCTATCGAGTCGGAATCTCTGCCGTAGTTGACCGCAGCAAGTATTCCTTCGCGGAAATCGGCTTGTGTGATCTTCAAGATCGCAAGGGCAATAGGAAGTTCTTCGATTGCTTTCAATCGAGATGGTTTTCGGGCATCCGGACCAGGTTCGCGATATGCCTCAGACATAGAATCATGAGGAGCAATTGCCGCTCTCAGACGCTTGAGACTAGTTCGCCAATCCGAGATTGAATCTGACTCTTTCAGCACCGCGCTTATCGCGATTTTGGTTCCATCGTGGGCATGCGAAAGAGCTGCGTCAATGACATCAGGAACTTTTGCTTGTGGTGACATTGCTGCGGCCACACATGCAGCGAAAACCCCTGCCGCTTCGCGGCCGTAACTAGATTGATGTGCTCCCGCAATTTCGATTGCTTCTTTATATGCACCCGTTGGATCTCCAGCGTTCACGATTCCAACGGGGGTCATGTACATCGTTGCACCGCAATTCACTATGTTTCCGACGCCACCTTCACGGGGATCTGCGTGGCCATGGTGAAGTTTGTGGACCAACCATTTTTCTGCGTGAAAAACGCGGTGCACAAGTAACGTTTCCTCATGTAATTCAGGAATCCATCGTTTCTTCTCAATGAGTTCTGGAATTATGTTCTCTGCAAAAAGAAAAGCATCTAGGTGGTCTCTCACTTTTTCATAAATTGAGATCAAAGATTCGGTCATCAACGTATCGTCCGTTATGTGACCATCGCCTTTATGGAATGGAGATACAGGTCGAGCATTTTTCCAGTCTCGATTGAACGGTTCAACGATTCCTTCAACAAAACCGTTGTATCGCAATTGGATTTGCTCAGGGCTGAAGCCTTCCGTCGCTCCACCCAGTGCATCACCTATGGCAGCGCCTGTGATTGCACCTACGGAACCTTCTTGCATTCTCATCCTAAATACCTATCTCTGTCAGTCGTTTCGTGCGTGAATGGAGGTTGTTGCGTCAAGGGTGCGAGTTGTAATTAACGCGCACCCTTGTGCAACCCCTCGTTAGGTCAGTCGAACAGCTTTATCGAAGGTTGTTCCAACCGTCGAGAAGCCGTTTAACCATTTCATCTTTGGTGATCTTTCCTTGTACCCATTGCTGCCATGTTGGCTGCGCAACGGTGTCTTTCCACTTCTGATACTGAGGTACGAGAACGAATGGTGCGATTGTTAGCGCCCCAGCATCATTGAGAATCTGTGTCCAACCTGGACTATCTTTCTTGATTTCCAACGCTGCCTTCGCGGCACCTGTTGTTGATGGAATCAAGGCTTCAGCAAGCGCTAACGAGGTGAGGTTTTGATCACCCATCATGTAGCGAATGAAACGAGCAGATTCTTTGGGATATTTGCTCTGTCGCGAAATCGAAAGAGTTTGTGGATTTGCACCTTGCATATTCGATACGGAGCCAGTTGGCAACGGCAGGGCAGTCCAATTAAGTCCCTTTTCTTTCGCTGCTACATCAAGATCTGAAGCTACGTAGCTTGCTCCGACAAGCATTGGAAACTTACCGGCAATGAATGGCGCAATATTTCCGCCACCACTGAGCACGATTGAAGCAGGATCAATTGATTTATCCTCGTAGATCATTTGGTGAACACGAAGTGGTACTTGAAGTTCCGCATCCGTGATACTCAATTTTGCGCCAGCCGATGAAGTAAGACCTCGGAAGAAGTCACCACCAAAGTTCTGTCCCATGATCATGAATGTTGCTGCAGGCTGACGTAATCCCCAGCCCATTGCATATTGGGATGATGTTGTTAGTTTCTTACCCAACGCACGGAGTTCATCCCATGTCATCTTTGTCGTCGGAACGGCAACACCAGCTTTTTTGAACATATCGACGTTCGCGTAGACCGTATAAGTCTGGGTCATCAACGGCGCACCGTAGAGTCGGCCGCCAAAACTTCCGACTTTCCAGAGACCCGTTGGGATCGAACTCTTAAGCGAGGACATTTCTCGGGTGAGATCGGCTAAGTAACCCGCTTTTGAGTAAGCCACGATTGAAGCGGCTTCGCTCGTGAAGATGTCCGGTGCCGTTCTGCCGGCAAATGAAGTCGTCAACTTATCCAAGTAGTTGTTTACGTCAACATAAACAATTTTTACCTGAACATTAGGGTTGGCTTTATTCCAATCCGCAACAATCTTCTCTGTCGCGGCAGTGGTGGCTTTCAAATAATGAAATGACCAATAGGTCAATTCGATTGGCGCAGCTTTAGCGGGAATAGCAAAGGCAGTTCCAAAAATCGGAATTGCTAGTGCCAAAGTTGAGAGAATCGAAATAAATTTTCGACTCATCTTCTTACGAGGGTTCATCTCTTCTTCTTTCGCTAGTAGTTTTGTTATTTCCATCGCGCTATCAGCCTTTTACAGCTCCTGCTAATAGCCCGCTGGAAATTCTCTTTTGGATTATCCCGAATACGATCAATGACGGGATCGTTGCTAGAAATGCTCCGGCTGCCAGTGGACCGAGAAGTACTTGACCTTCGGAACCTACAAATCTGGCCAATGTCAAAGGCAAAGTCTCTCTTTCTGGTGTTTGAATCAATACGAGAGCAAAAAAGAATTCATTCCAAGAATTCAAAAGTGTAAAGAGTGATGTTGCCACAATTCCAGGAGTTAAAAGAGGGATGATGATAAGTCTAAGAATTTTAAAGATGGATGCGCCGTCGATGGCACTTGCCTCTTCGAGCTCCACAGGAATGCTCGCGACATAACCACGAAGCATCCAGAGAGCAAAAGGAAGATTAGCGACAACATATACCAGTATCAGTCCTTGCAATGAATCAAGAAGGTTTATTGAACGAATGGCCATGAAAAGGGGGATGATGACGAGAGAAAGTGGAAATACTTGACTGAAAAGAATCCATCCTGTCGCTGCTTTTGCATAAAACTTTCGTAGTCTCGCCATTGCGTAACCAGCAGGTACAGCGACGAGAACTGTGATAATTGTTGAGACAAAAGCGACTATTAAGCTGTTGATTGTGGATTGGATGAGGCCCCTTTTTTCCAGAATATCAATGTAATTTTGAATGTAGAAACCATCTGGAATAAGAGATTGATCAAGTTCCAATAGCTCAATGGG
Organism: Actinomycetota bacterium; assembly: GCA_010032125.1. Classification (GTDB taxonomy): domain Bacteria; phylum Actinomycetota; class Actinomycetes; order Nanopelagicales; family Nanopelagicaceae; genus MAG-120802. The sequence goes on from RHAU01000015.1 coordinate 6,828, forward strand.
AGTTTTCAGCGAGGTGATGAACATCCATAGGAATGGAAAGCCTAAAAAGAGTATGTACGCGATAACTGCCAGATACTGGAAAACTAAACTAATAGAGAACTTTTGTTTCGTTGCCACTAGTTCTCGTCCTGTCGTTCGCGAGCCTTGAGATAAACCACTAACATCAGGATGACGCTGATAGTCATCACTATGCCCATAGCGGCTGCATAGCCAAAATTTCCATATTTGAATGATTCGTTATAAACGAACAATGCGGGTAGATATGTCTTTCCTCCAGGTCCTCCCGCAGTAAGCACGAACACTAATCCAAATGAATTAAAATTCCAGATGATATTTAGTGCGACAAGTGCAGTAGTAATGGACCGAACTGCGGGCAAAGTTACATATCTAAACCTATTCCATGCATTCGCACCGTCAATTTTCGCTGACTCAATTATTTCGCTATTTATTCCTTGAAGGGCTGCCAAAATAGAAACGGTTATGACAGGCATTCCTACCCATGCACCAATGACAACGACGGTTGGAAAAGCTGTTTCGAAATCTCCTAAAAGATACTTATCAGCAAAAGGAAAATTAAAAAGTCTCAAAATTGAATCTACGGGACCAATCGCGGGATTGAGAAGTATTTGCCACATGATTGCCACGATGACTGGCGGCATAGCCCATGGGATAAGAGAAAGAACTCTCATTAATCCAAGGAAACGTAGTTTTTGATTAAGAAGGAGTGCTAATCCGAAACCAAGAAACAGCGCAAGCGTTGTAACTGAAACGGCCCAAACTATTCCTATTCTGAAAGACTGCCAGAAGAAAGTGTCACCGATCAGACGTCGAAAATTCTCTATTCCGATGAATTTAGGCTTGAAGTCATATCCGGCCTGTAAATCCGTGAAACCAGTCCAAATAGCTTGTACGAGAGGCACGATGCTTAAGAAAAATAGAGGAATAAATGCTGGAATAGTTAATAACCAAGCATCCTGGTTATATAACTTCGCGCGGCTAGGTGATTTCACTTTCTTGTTCCTGCCCTCATATTGGTTGACTCGCGTATCACCAGTTCTGGCTTTACCTCAATTTTGCGTGGTGCGCTCAATGGATTCTTAATTCGCTCTAGGAGTAGTTCTGCCGCAAGTTGACCACGTCTTTCGGCACGTAAGTCGACGCTGGTCAGGCTTGGATTTAACAAAGTACAGAGTTCGGTGTTGTCCATTCCTATGACCGAAATATCTTCCCCAACTCTTACGGATCGACTTTGTAAATTTCTAATCACTCCTGCAGCAAGAAGGTCATTTGTACATAGGACCGCATCGTAACGATGAAGCGTCTTATCTTTTTCTAGTAATTCCGTTGCTGCTTGGCTAGTAAAATCTCGAGCAAAATAAATACTTGAATCATCATATTTCAACTTGACCTTATTCATGGCGTCGACAAAACCTTGATGTCTACGCCGACCAGGGTTGGTACTTAACGGACCATTAACTAATGCAATCTTCTTGCATCCAATTTCTCTCAAGTGTGCAACTGCTAACTCAATACCTTTAGCGGAATCAATATAAACATTGTCCACAAGTACATCTTTGGGAAGAGTGCCAATCAGAACAGTCGGCACTGTCAAAGAATTAATTGCTTTAGCTATCTCTGGAGTTGAGGTGATTGGTGAAATGATTAGCCCATCTGCATAACCGCGACCAAGTGACTGTAGGTGGTTGTGAATTTCATCTGCAGTTCCAAGTGAAGATGAAAGAATCAGTCGATACTTTGTATCGCGTAAAACTGAATTGATGCCTTGAGTGATCGTGAGATAAGCGGGATTGCCGATGTCAGCAAAGGAGAGACAAATTTGTTCAGACTCTCTGACCTTAAGCGCCCTGGCAGCCGAGTTTGGCTGGAATCCAAGTTCGGCGATTGCGGCGCGAACTTTCTCCTCAGTTGCCGGCCTGGCTAGGGTGCCGTTGATGACTCGAGAGACTGACGCGACGGAGACGCCTGCGTGCTTGGCCACCATCGCAATCGTTGCCTTCTGAGCCACCACAACCCACCTCTAAACTGTAATCGTTTACAGTTTGCCTGCCCTAAGTATCCACCACACGTGATTCCTGTCAAGGGTTAACACGAAGCAAACTTTTAGCCGCGGTAGCGGAATGGCGAACTATGGAAGAAGTTTTTTAACCCAGTCCTTAGACGGATAGGAGCTTTGTGCTCCTGACCGCGTCACGCTCTCCGAAG
>RHAU01000141.1 GCA_010032125.1 Actinomycetota bacterium
CTCTTGGCGTGCGATTGATAGTTATCCCGGCGAAGAGAGTTTCGAAATCACTCAATTCACTATCTCTCCTACGTATCGCGGCGATATGGATCGACTCATTCGAGACCTTCGAAGCTGGCTAGATACACATCATCTCGTCGTCATTGCTTTGAATAGCCACGGACTCGTTGAGCGATATGGGCAGTTGTTACGTGATGCCGACTTACCCACTCGCGAAGTCGATTCGTTTGCAACTTTTCCAACCCGGGGTGCGATTTATCTCCTTAACGCACCACTTCATCAGGGTTTTATTGACCTGGAGAACACCATTGTTTTATTAAGCGAAAATGACATCACCGGCGCGCTTGATTCGCGCGCGGGTGTAGGAAAAATGCCTTCTCGCCGAAAGAAAACTATTGATCCGCTCGAACTCAAATCTGGAGATTATGTCGTCCATGAAATTCATGGGATTGGTCGCTACATCGAACTCATTGAGCGCAGTGTTGGTGGAGTGCAACGCGAATATCTAGTGATTGAGTATGCGCCCTCAAAACGTGGACATCCCGCTGATCGAATATTTGTTCCGACCGACGCCTTAGAACTAGTTACCCGGTACGTAGGCGGGGAGACTCCTGCCCTTCACAAAATTGGTGGCGGCGAGTGGATAAAAGCGAAGTCGCGTGCAAAGAAAGCAGTGAAAGAAATTGCTGGTGAGTTGATCCGTCTCTATGCCGCTCGCAAGAGTTCGCCAGGCTATGCATTCTCACCGGATACAACGTGGCAACGAGAACTGGAAGACTCATTTAGTTTCGTGGAAACCCCAGATCAATTAACAACCATTAATGAAGTCAAGGCAGATATGGAACAACCCTTCCCCATGGATCGCGTTGTTTGTGGCGACGTGGGATATGGAAAGACAGAGATTGCAGTTCGTGCGGCTTTCAAAGCGGTCCAAGATGGAAAACAAGTCGCTGTTTTGGTTCCGACGACGCTTCTTGTGCAGCAACACTTTGCGACTTTTTCTCAACGTTACCTTGGTTTTCCTGTGAAAGTGAGCGCACTTTCTCGATTCAACACGACAAAAGAAATCAACGAGACTCTCAACGGTTTATCAACTGGCTCTATTGATGTTGTCATAGGGACACATCGACTGCTATCCGACGATATTCGATTCCGAGACCTTGGGTTGATTGTGGTTGATGAGGAGCAGCGTTTCGGTGTTGAACATAAGGAAAAATTGAAGAAATTACGGACCACAGTTGATGTCCTATCAATGTCTGCAACGCCCATTCCTCGTACCTTAGAAATGGCGATCACCGGTATCCGAGAGATGTCGACGATTGCAACGCCACCTGAAGAGCGTCACCCGGTTCTTACGTATGTGGGCGCATATGAAGAGAAACAGATTGCTGCCGCAATTCATCGTGAATTGCTACGCGATGGTCAAGTTTTCTACATTCACAATCGCGTAGAAAGTATTGATGAAGCCGCTATTAGATTAAAGAAATTGATTCCAGAAGCTCGCGTCGCCGTTGCACACGGTCAAATGAATGAGACGGCACTAGAACAAGTAGTCGTTGCATTTTGGAATCGTGAGTTTGACATCTTGGTATGTACGACCATAGTCGAAAATGGAATTGATGTTGCCAACGCAAATACTCTTATTGTGGAAAGAGCTGATCTCTTTGGGCTTTCTCAACTACATCAATTACGCGGCCGCGTAGGGAGAAGTAGAGAGAGGGCATACGCATATTTCCTCTA
>RHAU01000142.1 GCA_010032125.1 Actinomycetota bacterium
AAATAACAACGTCTCCCGGACGGACAACAAGTGCTTCAGTTTCAAGCGAATTTAAGGTCCGAACGAGAAGCTCCGGAAGTTCAGAGGTAACTTCAACTGACTCAGAGCCCCTGCGAAACTTCACACGGCAATGGTACGAAATCGAGTCGTTATCGACACATTTGGGCGTGTAACCCATTGTTCACGTGGAAGTCGATTTTCGTTCACGCTCCTCCCTGTTTTGCAACACATTGGCGGCTACCGTTAGCCACTATGCAATGGCTTCGCAGCGTCTTCCAAGATGAGCTCGATAGCGTCACCTCGACGTTAGTTGAGCTCTCCAACCTCGTGAGCGACGCTATTGAAAAAGCCACTCACGCACTTCTTACAGCAAATCTAGAAGAAGCCGAATCGGTAATCGCTGCGGATGACCGCGTAGACACTGTCCAACATGATCTTGATTCTCGAATCATCGACATCATCGCAAGACAACAACCAGTCGCATCCGATCTGAGAGCGCTGATCACCGCGCTCCGCATGAGCGCCGATCTAGAGCGAATGGGCGATATGGCTCATCACGTCGCAAAAATTACTCGACTACGACATCCTCAGGGTGCGGTTCCATCCGAACTTCTTCTCACTATTGAGGAGATGGGCAAGGTCGCAAAGTTAATCGCAGATAAGGCTGGCGCTGTCATCTCTTCTCGCGATATTGAAAAAGCGGTAGAGCTAGAAAAAGATGATGATGAGATGGATAAACTCCACAGAAAGCTTTTCACCACTTTGTTGGATGATTCGTGGAGCCACGGTACCGAAACCGCTATCGATATCACTCTCATCGGAAGGTATTACGAACGCTTTGCAGATCACGCGGTATCAGTTGCCCGCCGCGTCTACTTCTTGGTTACCGGAAAGTTCTCAAGCGAGAATTAGTTCTACTTAGTTTTACCCTGATTCGCTACTGCTTCCATCGCAACCTTTGCGGCTTCGGGGTCTAAATATCGAGCAGGTTCGGAAGGTTTCATTTCAGCGTTTAATCTGTAAAGAAGTGGGATTCCGGTAGGGATATTGAGCTCTGCAATATCTGCATCGGAAATTCCATCCAGTTCCTTCACTAACGCGCGAAGTGAGTTTCCATGCGCGGTTACTAACACGGTATTTCCAGCGCGGAGATCAGGAACAATCGCACTCTTCCAGTAAGGCAACATCCGATGGACCACATCTTTCAAGCACTCTGAGCGGGGCATTTCATTGCCGAGATCTGCGTACCGAGGATCCTGGGATTGGCTATACGGATCCGCATCATCAATGGGTGGTGGCGGTACATCATATGAACGGCGCCAAAGTTTGAATTGATCTTCGCCGTATGTATCAAGAGTTTGCTTCTTATCTTTGCCTTGAAGCGCCCCATAATGACGCTCATTAAGTCTCCAAGTTCTACGGACTGGAATCCAATGTCGATCACAGGCATCGAGAGCGATATTTGCAGTGTGGATGGCACGTCTTAGTAAAGAAGTATGCAGAATGTCTGGAAGTAAGCCCGACTCTCGCAATAACTCACCGCCGCGCTTAGCTTCACCTTCGCCCGCGGGCGAAAGGCGAACATCAACCCAACCAGTAAAGAGATTCTTGGCGTTCCACTCGCTCTCGCCGTGACGCAAAAGAATCAAAGTATGGCTCACGTCAAAATCCTACGTGCTAACTTTTAATTGACCAAATGCGCGAACGCTTCGAGATTTGAAAGTGATTCTCCACGCGAG
>RHAU01000143.1 GCA_010032125.1 Actinomycetota bacterium
ATTGATTCAGCAAGTTGGTCTACATCATCGCCACGCTCTTGGGCGATAAATCTAAGAATGGTGGGAATTTGTGCTGGGGTGTTGAGGCTTCCTCTATGCGGCATTGGCGCGAGAAAGGGAGAGTCTGTCTCGACGAGAAGCTGCCCGGCCGGGACGATTGATAGTGCTTCTCGTAATTGTGGCGCGTTCTTAAATGTGACTGTTCCGGCGAAGGAGAGGTAATAACCTTTTGCTACACACTCTTCTGCCATCGCTTTATCTCCAGAAAAACAATGAAAGACAGTTCGTCTAGGCGCACCAACATCATCTAACGTGTCTAAAACAGCACGATGTGCATCTCGATCATGTATGACCAACGCTTTATCCAATTTCTTTGCAAGTTCAATATGTCGCTTAAATGAATATATCTGTCGATCTCGAAGCTCCTCTGGTGTCCGGAAAAAATCCAGACCAGTCTCTCCAATAGCGCGAACCCGCGGATGTTCCGCTAATTTCTCAATGATTGATAAATCCTGCTCAAGATCATTCACTACTGGCGCTTCGTTGGGATGCAGCGCTACTGCGGCTAGAACATTTTTCGGCCAGAGTTCTGCAAGTCGAACACACCAAGCAGATTGTTCCGCTGAATATCCAACCTGAACAATGCGATCAATGCCGACAGAGATTGAATCCTCAATGACTTGAGTGACAGCAGGGTGATCAGGAGCTGTATCCGTGATGATTTCGATATGCGCATGTGAATCAACCGTAGATATCGCCAAACGATCCGGAAGCGGTGCTGGCTTCCTATCTAGATCTCGATTATGGCGATCGGCCATTAATGTGCTTTTTCTTCCAATCGCGGAAAGAGTATTTCACCCTTACTTAGCTGAGTTCCTGGCTCCAGTTGTCCCCAACGCGCAACATCAGAGATTTTCTGTTTTTCCAACGAGCCAAGAGTTGTGGCGCCAAGTGATTCCCATAATTTCTTCGTTGAAATAGGCATAATCGGATGGAGCAATATTGCCAGCGCTCGCAACGACTCCGCGGTGTTATATAGAACCTCTTCAAGTTCATTTTTCCTCGCAGGATCTTTTGCAATGGCCCACGGCTCTTTCAGAGTTACGTATCCGTTGACTTCCTTACAGAAATCCATAATCGCATTAATGCCGCCTTGAAAATCGAGCGCACAGATCGCCGAATCCGCCTTTGAAACCGTGTTTTCCAAAGATTTCTCCAGCGAAGACTCTCTCGCTCTCTCGGGAAGCGTACCGCCGCAATATTTCTCAATCATCGCGCCTAATCGTGAAGCGAGATTTCCGAAGTCATTTGCTAATTCACTCGTATATCGCGCTGACATGTCCTCCCACGAGAAAGAACCATCATTTCCAAATGGGATTGCGCGCATAAAGTAATAACGGAATGCATCGACGCCGAAATGATTGGTGATATCGCTCGGTGCGATTCCGGTCAGTTTGCTCTTACTCATCTTCTCGCCTCCGACGAGTAACCATCCATGAGCAAATATCTTCTTCGGAGTGGGAAGTCCGGCAGCCATCAACATGGCCGGCCAGATCACGGCATGGAAACGGAGAATGTCCTTGCCGACAAGATGTACATCCGCAGGCCACGTCTTTGCAAAAAACTTTCCACCTTCACTTGCAGGTTCATCAGTAAGACCAACCGCCGTCGCATAATTGAGAAGCGCATCAAACCAGACGTAGACAACCTG
>RHAU01000144.1 GCA_010032125.1 Actinomycetota bacterium
GAATTTCTAAACTTCAACACTTAGCCCTCCGAATGAATATCCGATGATAACGAATCAGGGGCACTTACTTTCAAGTGCCCCTGATCATTAAAAAAGAGTTGGTTTAGCCAACTGCTTTCTTGATATTTGTTGCAGCGAGAGTAAATGCGGCTGCGGCTGTCACCTTTGCGGTTGAGACAGTCGTCCATGCATTACCCCAATCGCCCCATACCGAACCCATTTGTGGGATGTTCGGCATTGGCTGTGCTACGCCAGAGAAGGATGCAAAACCTGCAATCTCCTTGCTTGCGGTCACTGCTGGATCCGATTGCGCATCTAGAAGAGCAGGAGCAATACCTGACTCCTTAAAGAGAGCAGTCTGGAATTCCGATGAAGCCGCATAGTTTGAGAGGAAGGAACGTGCAACAACAGCGTTCTTAGCGAACTTGCTGATGTACATGCCATTAACTCCCATAAATGGGCGAGATTGAGCAGGTCCTGATGGGAATGGAACAATCGAATACTTGACTGAAGTTTGCTTCTTCAAGTTTCCAATATTCCAAGGTCCAGTCACCATGTAGGCAGCTTTTCCTGCGAACCATTGGGTGAATTCATATCCGGAATCCTTGGAGAGAATTCCATCTTTGTAGTAAGTGTCAATCTTTGACGCATTTGCAAGGAAGGTCTTGGATGCAATTCCAAGATCCTTGGTGTTCCAGAATCCGTTCTTCCAACCGAATACGTAACCACCAAGAGCAGTAAAGAGTGGATACATGTGGTAGGAGTCCCCGGGTGGAATCTCAAGGCATACCTTGATTTTTCCAGCAGCCTTAAGAGCAGCGCACTGGGTTTCCAATTCAGTGAGAGTCTTTGGTGCGGTTGGTACAAGATCGGTGTTAACAATTAACGCAACATTTTCTACATACAAAGGAATTCCATAAACAAGACCTTTGTATGACATTGCATCAAGCACTGGTCCTGCAAATGCTCCCTTATTCAAGTTGGTCATACGTGCAAGGGCACCGGATGCAACAACTTGACCTAGCCAGTCATGAGGTCATTAATTTCCTCCATGGAAGTATCTGTGGCGAGGGGCCACAGAGAGCCATATTTTCTTCTCGTGCTGCGAGGTAGTCAAAGGGCATCGCAAGAAATCCAGCAAGTCACAGAACCGTTATAAAGCGTTGATTTTTCACTCGGCCTTTTCAGGCGGTGAACTACTTATGAATACTTGCGACCGTATCGTCCCAACCGTCAACATCTTCTGGCTTACGTGGGGCTTTGCCGACGTAGCGCGCGGAAGGGCGAATCAAACGGCCGGTCTTCTTCTGTTCCAAAATATGTGCGGACCAACCTGCAGTACGTGCACAGGTGAACATCGGTGTGAACATATAAGAAGGAACTTGGGCAAAGTCCAAAAGGACTGCAGCCCAGAACTCAACATTTGTTTCGAGAACTCGATCTGGACGACGTTCGCGAAGTTCGGCTAGAGCAGCTTCTTCAAGAGCTTTAGCAACGTGGTAGCGAGGTGCTTTTAATTCTTCGCAGGTACGTCGAAGAGTTCGCGAGCGTGGATCTTGTGCGCGATATACGCGATGTCCAAATCCCATCAACCGCTCACCCTTATCCAAGAGTTCTTTCACATACGAACGAGCATCACCGCGCTTTTCAACTTCTTCAATCATGTGCAATACACGTGAAGGTGCACCACCGTGAAGTGGTCCTGACATC
>RHAU01000145.1 GCA_010032125.1 Actinomycetota bacterium
GTGATGTGCTTAATGGGCCAGATGACGAAAACCGCACGCCCCGTTACTTTATCTAGCGGAACCATTCCTTTATTGGGGTCATCGGTATGAAAACGTGAATCTGCACTCGCGCCACGATGATCACCCATCACCCAGATAAATCCTTTCGGCACTTCAACATCAAATTCGGTATCAGATGGCGTATCGCCGGGATAGATGTATGGCTCGTTTACTTCAACGCCGTTCACTTCGAGTTTTCCATCTTTCGTGCAGCAGCGAACGTGGTCTCCGCCAACTCCTATGGTCCGTTTGATAAGAAATTGTTTTGCTGGGTCGGGAAGAATTCCGACGAAGACGAGCACCTCTTTGACAGCCTTTGTGATTCCAGTGCTCTCCTCATACGGTTCAGAAAGCCAGCTGGCAGGATCGCGAAAAACTACGACTTCGCCTCTCTTAATATCGCTAAAGAGCGCCCCTAATTTATTAACGCCAACTCGATCATTGACTTTGAGCGTGTTCTCCATCGAACCGGAGGGGATATAAAAAAACTGAATAAGAAATGTCTTGACGACCATAGACAAGACAAGTGCCGAGATAAGAAGGACAGGAAGTTCGCGAAGGCTTCCGCGCTTCGCACCGCGAAACATCGACGCGGTTCTTACGCTTCGTTCTTAGTAGGAGCGTCCTCAGTTACTTCTGCTGGAGCCGCGACTTCTACTTCGGTCTCAGCCTGAGCAACTGGCTCAGCGACCGGTTCCGAGATTTCAGCTACTGATGTCGCGGATTGGGAGTACACAGCCTCAAGATCTTCTCCGCCACGTCGCTCGCGAATCTTCGCAGCCTTGCCGCGGAGATCACGGAGGTAATACAACTTCGCGCGACGAACATCGCCTTTACGAACGAGTTCAATCTTTTCGATAACAGGAGCGTGAACCGGGAAAATTCTCTCTACGCCTACTCCATAAGAAATCTTTCGAACTGTAAAAGTTTCGCGAATTCCAGATCCTCGACGAGAGATGACGATTCCTTGGAATACCTGAACGCGGCTCTTGTTTCCTTCAATAACTCGGACGTGAACCTTGAGTTCATCGCCAGGACGAAATGATGGGATGTCCTTGCGGAGAGAGGCGGTATCGACCGCATCGAGCACGTTCATAGCAATATCCTTCTAACAATTCTCGGGTGATGTCCGTGATAACCCGCGTATCCTGCCATAGCCGCCGGCGAGGCGCTAAATCACGCGAGATCTGAGCCGTCAATCAGGTCCACAAGGGCCTTATGCAAGGTTGGCCCCGCGACGACAATCAGAAATTTGCTTCCATTCCACACTGGACGAGCCAAGACCTCAGCGCCGGCTTCACGTGCGATCACAAATGATGCAGCGAAATCCCATTCGTTTACACCGGTTTCAAAGAAACCATCAAGGGCTCCGGCCGCAACCGAAGATACATCGGCAGCACAGGCGCCCATCCGTCGAAGATCTCGAATGTGTGGCAAAAGATTTTTTATAAATTCCGATTGAGTTTTTCTTCTCTCGCGATCATATGCAAAACCTGTGCCGAGAAGTGCACGATCCAAAGTCACCGGTTCGTTGCAACGAATCTGATTTCCATTAAGAAATGCACCGTGACCACGTGCGGCCTTCCAGAGAGATTGTGTAGTTGGAGAATAAATGACGCCAACGCAATAACCATCGCTATC
>RHAU01000146.1 GCA_010032125.1 Actinomycetota bacterium
GACTTGCCAAGGCGGTTACAAGCCATTGTTCGTCATAGTTGTAGTTCAAATCCATAGACCTTCGTAAGCTGAGACCGGAAGGTTCGGTGTAAAACAAAAAGTCAGATTTTCTCTTTTTGAAGAGAGGTCTCATTTTTTCAAATAGTCCCGTACAGGCTAGCGCTGATGCTCCAGCTCGGTATCTTGCCCACGGCGCCCAATTGTGAAAGTCATTGTAAGTAGGCGCATCAAAGCGAAAACCATCAATGTCGAGTTTCTCTACCAAATTCATCATGGCACTGGTGAAGTACTCTTGCCATTCGCTATTTCGAGCATCGAATGCCTTGGTGTAGACGCCAGCAATCTCTCCACTTGAAAATCGATAGAACCAATCAGGGTGTTGATCTTCTAAAACAGTTCGGGAGGGACTTCCATCTGTCCAATACGGTTCAAAATCGATGATATGTCGCGACCAAGCAATCAAGTAGTTATGCCAGTCCTTAACGTCAGCACTAAAACTATCTTCGGTTTTAGCCTCGATCAAATTACTGAAAGGTCCTGAACGAACTCCATCTGCTGCTGTCTTGATGATTTCCTTATCCAGAATCCCATGGAGAAGAACGTCGAGTATTACCCGTATCCCTCTCTTGTGCGCCTCTTGAACAAGTCGTCGAATTTCGACCTCAGGGCCATAGGAAGTATCAATATCCCAATAATCATGAACGTTATAGCTTGGATAAGGCTGGCGAGGCATTAGCTGAATACATGTAAAGCCTAGATTTTTGATGCGATCAAGATCATCGATGAGATCTTTCACCTCTGGATAAGGCGAATAATGATTCACTTTGGCAAACACTGAGAATCCCAATTGGGCTTCGAAGATCATTGCCGGCTTTACCCACGATGGTGGATTAGCAGGTGACGCTATTCCGCGAGTACGAAGCCACGTGTCAAATATCCTCGGAAAGTCTTCCCAAGTGCCTAAATGAAAGTCGAAGCTCATGAGTGCAACTTCCAGCAATCTCACGCAAGACAAATCTGATGCGAAATTTGAAACCAACTTTATGTTGAGATTTTTATCAGCATATGAAACTTCCGTCTCGGGAATCTCGACATCGTTATCAATCCAAGCCACAAAAGAGGATTTGGAATCTGAAAGATGAATGGTTGCTGAGGATCCACGAAGCCCTCCTAGAGGAGAAACACCTACCGAATCTTTAAGTGTTTCGATAGGTAAATTGCTACGCAGACCATTTCCAGGAACATTCAGAATAGATTGAGAGTCTACATTTTTCACTTTTACGTTGAACAATAGATTTCTTACTAGAACTCCATTTTGTTGTGAGAATTGGGAAGCAATACTCAAGGCCGGACCATGGGTATTGAGTTGATATAGCAACGACAATTTGACTTCCCCAACCTTGACTGGAACTTCAAATACTTCTTGATGTGCCGTGGAATAAGTTGAAATTTCCCCATTAGCTCGGCAATCTCTCAATAACGCCGTATTGAAGTACTCGATTCCGCCTGTGGGGGCACGGCGTTCGTCACCATTAATCTCAATCTCTAAAGAGCATTCGAGTTCTTGTTTCTGCTCAACGCCTGCGACAACTTTGGTGAGCAAGGAAGGTAAACCGGTTGT
>RHAU01000147.1 GCA_010032125.1 Actinomycetota bacterium
CTTGATTTGAAAATGCTTTCTCAATTTCCGTACCTATAAGTCCAGCATCGCTCTCTTTTATGAGCGCGATAGCACTTCCACCAAAACCGCCACCGACCATCCGCGCGCCTAAGGCGCCGTTGGATAAGGCAGTCTCGACGGCAACATCCAATTCGGCGCACGAGACTGTGTAGTCGTCAGCAAGAGATCGGTGTGATGCACTGAGAAGTGTGCCTAGTTTTTCAAACTCTTTGGCTTGTAGCGAAGTGACGGCCTGGCGAACTCGATCTATCTCTGTCACAACATGTTTGACCCGCCTATATGTAGTGACATCAAGGATAGTTTCAACTCTTTCAAGTTCAGCGATTGGCAAGTCACGTAGTGATGAAATGCCAAGAGTTGCGACTGCACTTTCACAACTTGCACGCCTATTTGCATAACCGCCGTCGACTAACTCGTGATGAGCCTGAGTGTCGATGATGAGTAGTTGTAAACCAAAGCCTTCGAAATCTACGGGAATAAGGGTTGTACTGAGATCACGGCAGTCGAGCAAGAGCGCATGACCACTTCGCCCCATCAATGAGATGGATTGATCCATAATTCCGCAAGGAACGCCGACGTATTCATTCTCTGCGCGCTGTGTTAACCGGGCGAGTTCAGCAAGAGTTAGTCCACGTGAGAGACGAGAATTTAGCGCTGTTGCAACGCTGCATTCCAAAGCAGCAGAGGACGAAAGCCCAGCGCCGAGCGGTACTTTTCCATCAATATAAATATCAATTCCGGAATCAATTTCCAAGGCCCAGAGCACGCCAAGAACGTATCGTGACCAACCTTCGCCCTCTTTTCGTTTGAGTGCATCGACATTCGTCATTACTTTGTCTTGGGGTTGCTGTTTTGAAACTATGGAGATTTCGTCATCATCTCGAATGGCAATTCCAGCCGTAGTTACGGCATCGATGGCAAAGGGGAGCACTAATCCGTCGTTGTAATCGACATGCTCGCCGATGAGATTGATGCGTCCTGGCGCTTGGGCTACCGTTTCAGCAGCGCGTTTGAAAATTCCTTCAAACTCGGGGCGAAATGTCACTTTAGATTCGAACATCGCGCAGCTGTTGCGCAGATTGCTCCGGCCATAGATCCATCATGAATGCCCCGAATGCCGACTCAGAACCTGCGAGATATTTCAATTTTCCAGGTGCTCTTCTCACGCTCGTGATTTGCCAATGAAGTCTCATCACATCGCGCGCTTTTCTTACTGGTGCTTGATGCCACGATGCGATGTACGCCATCTTCATATCAAAGACACCATCTAGTCGCTGTAGAACTTCTTTCGCGATGGGCGCGTATGTATCGCATGCCCGTTCATCGAGCGCGGCGAGATCAGGAACCGGACGCTTGGGGGCGACATGGATCTCAAATGGATATCGGGCCGCATACGGAACATATGCAATCCACTCTTCGTTCTCACAGACGATTCGTACTTTGTCTTCAACTTCTCGCGCGATGATGTCATCAAGAAGAACTCGGCCCGTTCTTTCGAAATGTGATTGGGCAGCACTCATCATTGCCAACGTGCGTGGCGGAATATTTGGATAGGCATAAATCTGTCCGTGCGGATGGGCAAGAGTCACGCCAACTTCT
>RHAU01000148.1 GCA_010032125.1 Actinomycetota bacterium
GTCGAATCCGTTGCTTCAGTGCCATCGATTATCAACAACGGAGTTGAATGGTTTGCATCCATGGGCACAGAGAAGAGCAAGGGATACACGCTCTATTCTCTTTCGGGACATGTGAAGAACCCCGGACAATTTGAAGCGCCGCTCGGAATAACGCTCCGTGAATTGATCGATCTTGCAGGCGGGATGCGTTCTGGACATACATTAAAGTTCTGGACGCCAGGCGGTTCTTCTACACCTCTATTTACGGATGCACACCTTGATACACCTTTGGATTACGAAGGTGTTGCCGCTGCCGGTTCCATGCTTGGAACAAAAGCACTTCAAATCTTTGATGAGACAGTGTGTGTTGTTCGAGCGGTGCTGCGTTGGACTGAGTTTTATAAGCATGAATCCTGCGGAAAGTGCACGCCGTGCCGCGAAGGAACCTGGTGGTTAGTGCAGATTCTCCAGGATCTCGAATCTGGCAAAGGTGAAGCAAAAGATCTAGATAAGTTATTGGATTTGTGCGACAACATTGCTGGGCGATCGTTCTGTGCTCTTGCTGATGGCGCTGCAAGTCCAATCATTTCTTCCATCAAGTATTTCCGCGAGGAATATCTTGACCATCTCCGTAACGGTGGTTGTCCATTTGATCCGGCACGCTCAACACTTTTCGAACTAGCCGGTGATGCTCGATGAGTACCCAAGAGCTAACGCCAGATACTCAAGTCGAGATGATTACCGTAACTATCGACGGTTTTGAAGTGACCGTTCCCAAAGGCACACTCGTGATTAGAGCCGCAGAAAGATTAGGAATTCAAATTCCTCGCTTCTGCGATCATCCACTTCTTGATCCTGTTGGCGCATGCCGACAATGTCTCGTCGATATCGAAATTAATGGTCGGAAATTCCCGAAACCACAAGCGTCGTGCACTATTCCGGTTGAACCCGGGATGGTTGTTAACACTCAACTCACATCTAAAGTTGCCGAGAAAGCGCAAGAAGGAATTATGGAATTCCTTCTCATTAATCATCCACTTGATTGTCCAGTCTGCGATAAGGGTGGTGAATGCCCGCTACAGAACCAGGCAATGAGTAATGGACGCGGTGAATCGAGATACGAGGGCTATAAGAGAACTTTTGAAAAACCAATAAATATCTCCTCACAAGTTCTCCTTGATCGCGAGCGTTGCATTCTTTGTGCTCGATGCACGCGTTTCTCGGAGCAAATTGCAGGCGATCCGTTTATTACTTTAAATGAACGTGGAGCGCTGCAGCAGGTTGGAATCTACGAAAAAGAACCTTTTGAGTCCTATTTTTCGGGAAATACCGTTCAAATCTGTCCAGTCGGTGCACTCACAGGAGCTTCATATCGATTCCGCGCTCGCCCATTCGATCTCGTTTCAACACCAACGGCATGTGAACATTGCGCATCTGGTTGCGATATGCGCACTGATGTGCGTCGCGGTAAAACTCTTCGTCGACTTGCCGGTGATGACGCCTCAGTTAATGAGGAATGGAATTGCGACAAAGGTCGTTGGGCATTCAAATATGTAACTCAAAAAGATCGAATCACAACTCCACTTGTTCGCGAGGCAAATGGTGAACTTCGGGAAGCATCATGGCCGGAAGCGCTCCGAG
>RHAU01000149.1 GCA_010032125.1 Actinomycetota bacterium
GCCAACGATGACAAATAAGGTGATGCTTCCGTTTCCAGTAATGAGCGCTAAACCGTTTCCCATCACAAAGATCGCAAGAAGAACGTCGGTTGCACCTACAAGTGCTGCGCGAGGTAATCGATCACCAATAACTCCGCCGACGAGTGTAAAAAGAACGAGCGGCAAGAAATTTGCGACCATCACAAGTGAGAGAGTTTTGCCGTTTCCGCCTGGTAGATCGAGTACTCCGAAGGAGACTGCAACCGGCGCTAAACCGTTTCCTAGATTCGAAATAAACCGCGCGAGTACGAGAATCCTAAGATTCCGTACCGCCCAGACTGCTTTCAAACCCGAATTCACTTCGCAATTCTAGTTGCGGGCGAATTATTGAATCGGTGCTGCACCTTCACGCGCGAAGTTGGTATCGAGAGCAACGCCAGGTCCCATCGTTGTCGACACAACTGCTTTGCGAATGTATCGACCCTTGGATGATGCTGGCTTCACTCGCATAATTTCATCAACCGCCGCTGCATAGTTATCAGCAAGCTGATCTGCAGAGAACGAAGACTTTCCAATAATGAAGTGAAGGTTGCAATCCTTATCAATGCGGAATTCAATCTTTCCGCCTTTAATATCCGACACTGCCTTTGCAACATCGGTCGTAACGGTTCCGGTCTTTGGATCTTTGCAGCCGCGGCTGTGTATTTCTTACTGCGCTTCATCTCTTCTTCTCCTTAGTTTGTGAAGTTGTGGTCGTATCGGACCAGCGCGGTCCTCCCACAGTTTCAGTTGTTATTTAGTTTTAACTACTTGACGATGATTCCCATCGAGCGAGCAGTTCCTGCGATGATCTTCGCGCCAGCTTCAACATCGTTGGCGTTGAGATCAGCTTTCTTTACAGTTGCGATTTCCTCACACTGTTTCCAGGTGATTGATCCAACTTTGTCCTTGTGTGGGACAGCAGAACCTTTTTCAAGTCCAGCAGCCTTAAGAATCATGCGCGATGCTGGAGGAGTCTTTGTGACGAAAGTAAATGAGCGATCTTCATAGACGGTGATTTCAACCGGAATGATTTCGCCCTTCTGCTTCTCCGTCGCAGCGTTGTATTGCTTAACGAAGTCCATGATGTTGACACCATGCTGACCAAGCGCAGGACCAACTGGTGGAGCAGGTGTTGCCGCGCCAGCCTGGATCTGCAACTTAATAAGTGCCTGGATCTTCTTCTTCGGTGCCATCGTTTTCTCCTTCGTTTCCCTCTAAAACCTAGATCTTCTGAACCTGATGGAATGAAAGCTCGACTGGGGTCTCGCGACCAAAGATGGAGACGAGAACCTTGAGTTTGGCTTGTTCTGGCATGATCTCTGAAATCGTTGCTGGCAAAGTAGCAAAAGGTCCATCCATAACAGTGACCGATTCACCAACAGAGAAATCAACAACTTTGATTTCAGGCTTCAAAGTCTTCTTCAGCTCACGCGGCATCAACATCTTCTCTGCCTCAGAAATAGGCAGCGGACTTGGGTGATGTGAGTTGCCGACGAATCCGGTAACTCCAGGGGTGTTACGCACGCACGACCATGATTCATCAGTGAGGTCCATGCGAACTAATACATAG
>RHAU01000150.1 GCA_010032125.1 Actinomycetota bacterium
GTAAATCAAGGAGGGGCACAGGAAATCGCTCTCCCCATGGTCATAGCTTCCACCTTGTTTGGACTTGTTGTTGCGGCCGTTATTGCCTCTCAAATTGGCAAGAAATCACAAGCCTTTATGTCTAAGTCACCCATCATCGGCCTGGTATTCGGCATCGTCACCGCCGTCGCCCCATTTGGCGCGTCGGATGATTCCAAGACGGCACTTTCTTTGGCTTCAATGCACATCGTTGCTGGTGTGACTTGGTATCTGGGAGCAAAGCGTTCAATTAAATAAGAACAGTCGCCTTAGAGGTCGGTGACTACATAGTTATTAACTAATGTTTCTAGACCTAGATATCTCGCTCGCGCCAAGCGATAACCATCGATGGCAAAGAGGCGTAGGCAAATAGAGTTGCAATAAGTAGATAGCTTCCATCATTAGCCGTATCACTAAAAATGCTTATTTCTGGACCGAATAAGTAAAGCAGCAACAAAGTTATCAATAGGTAGCCAGAGATCTGATACGCGTACCTGTATGAGGTATCCCTAACCCTCACTTGCCTTTCATCTAGAAGCTCTGTAGGAGCATCTGCAATCCCACGAACTGCAATGCGTAGGAGGCTGTATCCAACTAGTACGGCAAATAGTATGAATAGAACAGCAACTGTCAGCCAGACTATCTCTGCACTTCCATCAAGACGAAGTTCTTCTTTTAGGCCGGTGTAATAGGAGCCCAGTGCGGTAACGATGATTCCCATAGCCATAAAGAGGACAAGTACTCGTCGATTCCGCTGCCGACGCAACCATGAAAACTTGGAGTTCTCATCATTGAGCAGGGATTTAACTTGCTTTTCGGTGACGCCTTCTAGCCAGTAAATCTTGTTCTTGCGACTCATAATCCATAGCATATATGCTACATAGCATTAATGCAACAATTAAGGTTGGGAGTTTCGAAGTTATCTAGTAGATCTAAGTCGTAGATCAGTCTGAGGGAGCTAGGCCAAGGTACTTCAGCACAGCCGCAACTCTTCGGTGGGTGTCATCCCCGCCGTCAATCCCCAACTTATTCAAGATGTTGGAAATGTGCTTCTCGACGGAACCCTCAGTTATGTAAAGAGTTTTAGCGATTCCAGCATTGGTCTTACCCTGCGCCATGAGAGCCAGAATCTCCCGTTCACGATTACTCAATCCCTCAATGTCTTCGCTTAGCGCCTGTGACTGCATTGCTTCACGCACTTGTCTTTCACTTATCTTGCTTTTCGAGAAACGCTTTTTCAATTCAGCTTCGATGATAGGCAACGCGGTACCGGATAAGAGGTTCTCCACTAAATTGGCACTTGCGCGGGCTATCTTTGGTACTAACCAAATACTCAGAACTATTACTATTGCAGAAATTAGAATTGTCGGCCAAGACTGCCAACTCCATACCAATCTTGCTGAATCTCCTTGATTGTCAAAATTGAATTCAAGGATGCTTGATTTGAAATAAATATTTCCATTCACAATATCAGCGCCGTCCGCTATGCGAAATGACTTATTGACGTTTATAAATGCACCCAGGCCCAGGCTGATGAGCAAAGAAAGAATTCCCGAAATTCCAATCAATGTA
>RHAU01000016.1 GCA_010032125.1 Actinomycetota bacterium
CAATCAAAGATTCATGATCTGGATGGCGAAATGATGCATTGTCATCCAAGGTAACTTTTCCATCTAGGGCAATGATTCTGCCATCTGCTGTTTTTACAAGTGGATTGACTTCAACAAGTGTGGCATCTGATTTTTGAAATGTTTCCCAGAGTTTTACTAAGACTTCGGCAACACCGTTTTCAACATCTGAGGGAAAACCGCCTTTGCGAACGATGTCGAGCGCAAGTGACGTGCTAATGCCTTCGATTGGATCGATATGAACTCGAGCCAACTTTTCCGGCGTTTTATGCGCCACCTCTTCGATATCCATTCCACCAGCTACGGAGGCCATGACTAGAAAGGTTCGGGCCGCTCGATCGAGAAGAATTGCGAGGTAATACTCACTTTCAATCGGCGCAGCTTGGGCAATCATTACTTTGCGAACTAGATGTCCTTTGATATCCATTCCAAGGATTGCTTCTGCTTTTGTAAACGCGTCATCTGGCGATTCGGCGAGCTTCACTCCACCGGCTTTTCCCCGCCCGCCAATTTTTACTTGCGCTTTGACAACAACTTTTCCGCCCATGGATGCTGCTGCGGCGCGCGCTTCTTCAGGCGTCGAGGCAACCGCTCCTGCAAGTACTGGGACCCCATTCGCTTCAAATAAATCTCGGGCCTGATACTCAAATAGGTCCATGGGTCATAACTTATCTACTGGTGCATATCGGAGCAACAAACGTTTATCGCCATAACTGCCGAAATTGATAGTCGCTTCCGCTTTTTCACCTTCACCTGAGACAGCAATCACAGTTCCAAGACCAAATGTGTCATGTGATACGCGATCGCCGACCGACAAAACAATGGATTGTGCAGTCACATTCTTTTTGACCTGTGAACGCGACAGAGGTGGCGGAGTTGAACTCTTACGTTTGATTGGAGGCGCGATAAAACCGCTTTCGCTCTTATTCCAATCAATAATCGAATCTGGAATTTCATCGAGAAATCTAGATGGCGGGTTGTAGTTAGGTGCTCCCCAGGCAGATCGATATTCAGCGCGCGTGAGATAGAGACGCTCTTGTGCTCGAGTCAAGCCCACGTAAGCCAGTCTTCGCTCTTCTTCTAATTCTTTCTTCTCGCCCAGTGTGCGTGAATGCGGGAAAACTCCTTCTTCCATTCCAGATAAGAAAACTGTTGGAAATTCCAAACCTTTAGCAGTGTGCAAAGTCATCAAGGTAACAAATCCGCTGTGGTCTTCACCTTCTGGAATCTCATCTGCATCTGAAACTAAAGAAACCTCCTCCAGAAAACCTGCAAGTGAACTCTCTTCACCATTGTCAATCTGGCGTTCTTCATACTCTTCAGTGACGGCAACAAGTTCCTCTAGGTTTTCGATACGTACTTCATCTTGTGGGTCGCCGCTTTCTCTCAATTCATCTAATAAGCCGGATTGCTCGAGAACGGCGGCGGCAATAGTGGAGGCTGGTCGATGTGCCTCAACTAAGACACGGAGCGCAATAACGAGTGATGCGAAAGAAGTAATGGAAGTTGCGGCACGGGGAGCCAACCCCGCTTCGGAAGCGCGATTAAGCGCTTGCCAGAAAGAGATTTTTTCTTGACGTGCTAGCTCGTCGATACTTTCCAAGGCTCGATCACCAATTCCGCGTTTAGGCGTGTTGATAATCCGACGAAGCGAAACTTCATCTTCAGGATTAACGAGAACTCGCAAATACGCGAGCAGATCTTTTACTTCTTTACGCTCGTAAAATCGAACTCCGCCAACAACTTTGTACGGAATTGCAGAGCGCATAAATACTTCTTCAAAGACACGAGATTGGGCATTGGTTCGATAGAAGATTGCGGTCTGACCATAATTAGATCTTCCCTCACCGAGAAGTTTTACGATTTCATCTCTGATGTATTCGGCCTCATGATGTTCATTTTCTGCAACAAAACCTTGGAGTTTAGGTCCACTTCCCGCCTCCGACCAGAGATTCTTCTCTTTTCTTGACTCATTTTTGGCAATGACAGCGTTAGCGGCGCTGAGAATATTTTGTGTAGAGCGATAATTCTGTTCAAGAAGAATTGTCGTCGCATCAGGATAATCCTCTTCAAATTGCATGATATTTCTGATTGTTGCTCCACGGAAACCATAAATTGATTGGTCTGCATCACCCACTACACAAAGCTCCGCCGCGGGAATACCTTCTCGATCGGTTCCCACAAGTTCGCGTATCAAAATGTATTGGGCGTGATTTGTATCTTGATATTCATCAACCAGAATGTGTTTAAATCGATGGCGATAGCGCGAACGCGCATCAGGAAATCGTTGTAGTACTTCAACAGTCTTCATGATCAGATCATCAAAATCCATTGCGTTGGCAGAAGTAAGACGTTCTTGGTACAGGGCATAAACATCGGCGACAATCTCTTCGAAGTGACTCTTCGTTGCATTTCGAAAATCTGCTGGGCCTAAGAGCTCATTTTTCGCATTTGAAATTACTGAAGCGACGCCACGAGGGTTATACCTCTTTGAATCTAAGTTCATATCGCGCATCACTAAAGTAACTAAGCGCAAGCTGTCGGCTTGGTCATAAATTGAAAATGATGGTGAAAAGCCAAGCCGAACCGCTTCCTGTCGGAGGATTCGAACGCAAGCTGAGTGGAATGTAGAAACCCACATTATTTTCGCTCGTTTACCAACAAGATCTGCAACGCGCTCTTTCATTTCACCAGCGGCCTTATTAGTGAATGTAATCGCCAGAATTTCAAAAGGTTCAATTCCACGTTCTGCCATTAAATAAGCGATCCGGCGAGTCAAAACGCGAGTTTTTCCAGAGCCGGCCCCCGCTACGACAAGGAGTGGTCCACCGTGGTGAATGACTGCAGATTTTTGCTCAGCATTCAATCCTGCGAGCAAGCGATCTGACATGGCTTGAAGTCTAGAATACGGCGGTGACTCCGATACCCGATAACGAAATCAAGCGAGTTCTCGTTGTTATGGCGCATCCAGATGATTGTGATTTTGGCGCCGGAGGAACAATCGCGCAATGGACTGCAGCAGGTATTGAAGTTTCGTATTGCATCATCACCAATGGAGATCAAGGCGGCGAAGAATCAGGAATTCCATTAGAAGAGATGCCAAAAGTTAGACAGAAAGAGCAACGCGACGCTGGTCGAGCCCTTGGCGTCGAGAATATAACTTTCCTAAATTATCGAGATGGTTGGCTGACACCGACGATAGAACTTCGACGAGAAATAGTTCGCGAAATTCGTCGCGCAAAACCTGACCGCATGGTTATTCAATCACCGGAGCGTAATTGGGATCGAATTGGTGCGAGCCACCCTGATCACCTTGCAGCCGGTGAAGCAGCAATACAAGCGGTCTACCCAGATTCTCGAAATCCATTTGCTTTTACCGATCTGAAAGATGAGGGCTTCGAACCTTGGCGAGTCAAAGAAGTTTGGGTGACCGGATCACCACAACCAAATCATGCCGTCGATATAACTTCAACTTTTAATAAAAAAATCGCTGCGCTTCACGCCCATGTAAGCCAAACCGCTCATAACAAGGAATTAGAAAATATGGTGCGTAGCTGGGGCGAGATGAATGCGGAGCGATTTGAGCTCCCTCAAGGATCTGTGGCAGAAATCTTTAGGATTGTTAATACAAATTAGCTGATTGAAATACGTTCGATCACAAGTGGTCGGATTGGTCGGCCATCTGCTTTTGCGCCAACCACGCCACCTTCGGCAATATATTTCACGATTTCTAGCCCCGAAGTCACACGTCCCCAAATTGTGTAGTTAGGTCCAAGTGTTGTGTCTTCATATGTAATAAAGAACTGACTTCCATTCGTACCTGGACCGGAGTTTGCCATCGCGACAGTGCCTTCCGGATAGTTGTTCTCGACTGCCTTAGGAAGATTTTCGTCACCATAGCTAAAGCCAGGGTCTCCCTTTCCAGTCATCGAAGGATCACCACACTGCAAAATGAAAATATCTTCAACTGTGAGGCGATGACAGAAAGAACGGTTGTAGTAGCCAGAATTGATAATCGTGCTGAGAGCAGTGAGTGTGACGCGAGTTAATCGATAATTGGTTTGAATGACAATGTCGCCACAGTTTGTGGTCAAAGTGATTTGACGCGGACCACGTTTAAGGAGCGCCGTTGGTGGACTTACCAACATCGGTTTGAAAGCCGTGACTTTCGTTGGCTTACATTTGACGGCCGCAACTTTCTTATCCGCATGAGCCGATAGTGGAGTAATAAGAGTTAATAGTGTAGAAATGAGTGAAGTTGCAATCAGCGAATTCCGCTTCATAACTTCACTCCCATTCGATAGTTCCTGGTGGCTTTGACGTTATATCCAAAACCACGCGATTGACATCTCGTACCTCGTTGGTGATGCGAGTGGAGATTCTTGCCAAGACTTCATATGGAATCCTGGAAAAATCTGCCGTCATCGCATCTTCGCTTGATACTGGTCGCAGCACGATGGGATGTCCGTAAGTTCGGCCATCGCCTTGCACTCCGACGCTACGTACTTCTGCAAGTAACACAACGGGGCATTGCCAGATCTCTCGATCTAGCCCTGCCGAGTGTAATTCTTCGCGCGCGATGAGATCGGCATTCCGGAGAATTCCTAGTCTTTCCTCAGTAACTTCTCCGATGATTCGAATCGCCAATCCTGGACCGGGGAAAGGATGGCGCCAAATAATCTCTGCAGGAATTCCCAGCGAGAGACCAACGTCGCGGACTTCATCCTTAAAGAGCGTACGTAGCGGCTCGATCAATTCGAAAGATAAATCATCGGGAAGCCCGCCAACATTGTGATGCGATTTGATATTGGCAGTTCCGCTTCCACCGCCGGACTCGACCACATCGGGATAGAGAGTGCCTTGGACAAGGAACTTCACTTCTTCTTTCGATGAGATTTTCCGCGCCGCGTCTTCGAATACTCGAATGAATTCTCTTCCAATAATTTTCCGCTTCTCTTCAGGCTCAGTTACGCCGCGAAGCGCATGAAGAAATCTCTCTCGTGCATCGACTACCATCAAAGTAACGCCTGTTGCTGCTACAAAGTCGCGCTCAACTTGTTCTGCTTCACCGGCGCGAAGTAAGCCGTGATCGACGAATACACATGTGAGTTGGTTTCCGATTGCGCGCTGAACGAGTGCGGCAGCGACTGCAGAATCGACGCCGCCAGAGAGGCCGCAGATAACCCGTTCATTTCCAACAATTGATTTGATGTTAGTTATCTCGTTGTCGATGATATTTTCTGAGGTCCAGGTAGGTTTGCACTTAACGACGTCAATCAACCAATGACGAAGAATTTCCTGGCCATACTCGGTATGTAGAACTTCAGGATGGAATTGAACGCCAGAAAGTGTCCCATTCGAATTCTCAAATGCCGCAACCGGCGTGTGTTCTGTACTGCCTACTGTGACAAATCCAGGTGGAGCATCGGTGACGCTATCTCCATGGGACATCCAGACATCAAAATCGCGCTGTGCTGTTGAAAAAATCTTTGAATTAGTGTCAGCCTTGAATTTCGTACGACCAAATTCAGAAACTCCGGTCTTCGCGACCTTTCCACCGAGTGCTTGGGCCATAGCCTGAAAGCCATAACAGATTCCAAAAATCGGAATATCCAGATCAAAGATCGTTTTATCTAATGTCGGCGCGCTCTCTGCATAAACAGATGAGGGTCCACCCGAAAGGATTATTGCTCTGGGATTGCGGGCAAGAATCTCGTCAACCGAGATTGTCGAAGGAACTATCTCGCTATAAACATTGGCTTGCCTGACGCGACGCGCAATCAGTTGCGCATATTGCGCACCAAAGTCGAGAACAAGTACCAGATTATTTCGTTGAACTATCACGCTCTGTTGAGAACCACTTCGACGCGTTGGAATTCTTTAACATCCGAATATCCGCACGTCGCCATAGCTCTACGAAGTGCACCGAAGAGATTCATCGTGCCATCCGCGAAATGGGATGGGCCGAGGAGAATTTCCTGCAAAGATCCGGAGGTTCCAACATGGACACGTACTCCGCGTGGTAATTCGTGGTGATGCGCTTCGCTACCCCAATGCCAGCCCCGTCCCGGCGCTTCTTCTGCGCGAGCAAGAGGTGAGCCCAACATAACTGCGTCAGCACCACATGCGATTGCTTTGGCAATATCGCCGCTCTTTCCAACGGAACCATCAGCGATGACATGGACATAGCGACCACCAGATTCATCAAGATATTCACGTCGCGCGGAAGCAACATCGGCAACCGCAGTCGCCATCGGCACAGAAATTCCAAGAACTTGTCGCGTAGTGTGCGCTGCCCCACCGCCAAATCCGACAAGCACTCCCGCTGCTCCAGCACGCATGAGATGAAGTGCGCTTTGTGCGGTCGCGCATCCGCCAACAATCACGGGAACATCAAGTTCGTAAATGAATTTCTTGAGATTGAGCGGTTCTTGTCCGGTAGATACATGTTCCGCGCTGACCGTCGTACCTCGAATCACGAAGATGTCCACGCCAGCAGCGAGTACAGTTTTATAGAGTTCGGCCGTTCTTTGTGGCGATAATGCGCCAGCAACGGTTACGCCTGCGGCTCGAATTTCTGCAAGACGTTCTTTTATTAATTCGGGACGTATCGGTGCTTTATACAACTCTTGCATGCGCGCAGTTGCTTGGTCGGCGGGAATTGATGAAATCTCCCCCAATTGAATCTTGGGATTTTCATATCGAGTCCATAATCCTTCAAGGTTTAGTACTCCAAGTCCGCCCAGTTTTCCTAGCGCAATCGCGGTTTCAGGTGAGACGACCGAATCCATGGGCGCGGCCATAAGTGGCATAGAGAATTTATATGCATCGATCTGCCAGGCGGTGGAAACATCATTCGGTTCTCGAGTTCGACGTGAAGGGACAATAGAGATGTCATCGAAGGAATATGCCGTCTTCGCGCGCTTTCCGGGGGCAATCTCGATATCAACCATGATCAACTCCGATAGTAGTTAGGGGCATCGGCAATATCGACCACATCATGAGGATGGCTCTCTTTCAGCCCTGCAGCGGTGATTTGAATAAGTCTTCCTCGGCGCTGCAAATTGGCAATATTTTCCGCGCCTGCATAACCCATTCCGGAACGGAGCCCACCAACAAGTTGGTGCACCACGGTAGCCGCTGGTCCGCGATATAGAACTTTTCCTTCAATACCTTCTGGAACCAGCTTATCTTCGGCCAAAACATCATCTTGCATATAGCGATCTTTGGAAAATGATTTTGTCTCACCGCGAGATTGCATTGCGCCAAGCGATCCCATGCCTCGATAACTCTTGAACTTTGTTCCATTAATTTCAAATATTTCACCGGGTGATTCTTCACAACCGGCCAAGAGCGAACCAATCATGACAGTGTCTGCTCCTGCAACGATTGCTTTCGCAATATCTCCAGAAAATTGCAGACCTCCATCGGCGATAAGAGGAATATCGGCTTTCTTACATGCTTTCGCTGCTTCCATAATTGCAGTGACTTGAGGAACTCCGACTCCGGCAACAACTCTCGTTGTGCAAATCGATCCTGGACCCACACCAACTTTTACAGCGTCTGCACCGGCATTGATCAGCGCTTGTGCGCCTGCACGTGTTGCCACATTTCCGCCAATGACTTGTTGTTTCGGATACTTCTCTTTTATCCGCTCGATTGCATCAAGAACCGCTCGATGATGCCCGTGCGCTGTATCAACAACGACAACATCAACGTCGACATCAATCAATGCTTCAGCTCGCGCAAATCCATCATCACCAACTCCCACGGCAGCGCCAACCCGGAGGTTGGCACCTTTCACTAATTTCACATGGGTGACTTGTTCTTCGATCGGCAAGTTTCGATGGACGATACCGATACCGCCGGACTTTGCCATCGCGATTGCCATTGCAGATTCCGTGACGGTATCCATCGCAGAAGAAATCAAAGGAATATCAAGGGTGATGGAGCGGGTGAGGTGGGTCTTGGTATCTACTTCCGAAGGAACTACTTCTGATGCATCTGGAAGGAGGAGGACATCGTCATACGTGAGCCCGAGCATTGCGACTTTCTCATTGAAACCCTCGCTCATAGCGACACCTTAACGGTTGCCCCTTTTATGCTCCAACTGCCCGCATGATTTCTTCGCATGCATCAACTAGATCATCGACAAGAACTGCTGGCTTAGCCAAGGAATCTCCCCAACCAGGTCCGCCCAATACGATTCGTGGCGCAGGTCGGATACTTGGGATTTCAGAAAGTATTTCTACATTTCCATTTTTAGAAAGTTGCGCCCATAAGAAGATTGCGGGAGGTGCCGAGCGTTTTACAACGGCAGATATCGCTTCAATCGGTGTTCGTGCGCCGAGAAATTGTGTAGCAACTTTCCGCTCTGCGAGTGCAGCTGCGAGTGCATATAAAGCTAATGAATGCATCTCCTCACCAACGCATGCAAGCAAAACTGGTCTGGAATTAATGGGATCCACTACCGGAGAATTTCCTTCTTGCAATAAGCGCTTAATGATTTCGCTGACTAAGTGCTCAGTTTCGATTCCGGTGCCTTGATCAGCCCATTCGTCGCCAAGCATGATAAGAAGAGGAACCATTACTTCATTCCAGGTGTTTGCTACGCCGCGGTCGCTCATTTCCGAGCGCATAAGTTCTTCAACAAAATTGCGATCATATGCGCGGGCCGCTCGCATCAGGGTTTCGACTAGTTCTTCGCGAACCGTTACATCTCGAGTTATTGCATTGGTGAGGTTCTC
>RHAU01000151.1 GCA_010032125.1 Actinomycetota bacterium
TGATGCCGCGCAGGCGAGCCAGCCTCTGGCTATACTTATCGAAGCGAGGATCGCTGAAATCCTTGATGCCGGCCCGTGTCAGGAACGCTGCGTCGTTCTGCGCCTTGAACACATCGGTGACCCTGACCCATTGGGGTAGCTGCTCGAGCTTTCGCGTGGCGACCACGAAGGTCTTCTTATCGAAGCGCTGTTGGAGTTCGTCTTCGGACGAATCCGTCTCATCCGAGATGGCTTCGCGCTCGTTATCTTCCTCGTCGTCATCCTGGTCGTCGTCTTCGTCAATATCGGTCGCGCCGGTGAGCTGATCCGGATGGTCGAGGTTGAAGAGAATATCGATAGGCTTTTTGCGTCCGCGTACGGAAATCGGTTCGCCCCGGATTACGGAAGATAGGGAGGTCAGGCGTTGCTGGCCGTCGAGGAGAAGTCGCGTGCTTTTGTAGGGGTTGCTCTGTTGAGAGACCGAGAAGTCCTGCAGAGGGACTTCCTCGTCGGTTTCCCAGAGCAAGATGGTGCCTGATGGGTAACCGCGATAAAGCGAATCTAGGAGGTCTCGAACACGTGGCGCCTTCCAAACATATTCGCGTTGCATTTCCGGCTTTTGAATCTTGCCGCGCTCGATATCGGAAACAAGTTCTGAAACGGTCATCTCACGTCGTTACGCGTGGGTAGTAGTCAGGGGTGATTTCCAGGCGTAGGTTTTCGCCAACTAGGTCCCATTGGGGGGTCTAGAGAAAAGGAAGTTCGATGTCGAACGAAGTCAAAGAGAACGGCGTATCGCGACGCACAGTTCTCAAAGGCGCAGCCGTTGGCGGTGTCGGTCTGCTTGGTGGAGGAACACTTCTTTCAAGCTGCGGCAGCGGAAAGGCAGACGGTCCAGTTAAGTTCACCGCTCGTACGAACGATGAGACTGGTCTGAAAATTGCGCAAGCACTTGCTGATGCTTACAAAGCAGAAACAGGTATTGATGTAACGATGCAGGGCTCCGGAGATACAAATGCATTCCAAGATGGAATCTCACAGTATCTACAAGGAACACCTGATGATGCATTCCAGTGGATGGCCGGATTCCGTACCAATTTCCGCGCTGACCAAGGATTGCTCGTTGATCTTTCAGACAACATTAAGAATCTCGGCGATCAAATGCCAGCAGGATTCGTTAGTGGTGCAACAAATCCAAGCGATGGAAAGCAATACATCATTCCAACAACTTGGTATCCATGGGGACTTCACTATCGCAAGTCCACAATGCAAGAGCTCGGTCTAGATCCTGAGAACATCGCAAACTGGGATGACTTCATGAAGATGCTTGAAGGAACTCAGAAGAAGGGTCTGATCGGATACGCACTTGGAGATAAGGGCGGTTGGGAAGCGATGGGAACATTCTCCATCCTCAACGTCCGTATGAACGGTTACACCTATCACATTGATCTTCTCAACGGCCGCGCAAAGTGGACCGACCAGAAGACAATTGACGTGTTCAACCAGTTCGCAATGTTGATTCCGTACATGAACAAGAACGTCCTTGATATCTCATGGGATGGCATGCGCGATCTTCTACTTCAGAAGAAGTGCGGTGCGATCATGATGGGT
>RHAU01000152.1 GCA_010032125.1 Actinomycetota bacterium
AATCAGATGATTCACCACCCCTCGAATAAGGAGAAACGAATGAAAAGCACAATGAATGCTCGCGCATTCAAAGCTGTTATCGCTGCAGTATTTGCGATCACGGCGTCGGTTGTGCCACTTTCACAGGGTTTTGCTGCAGGCGAGACTCTTGGCGCAAAGTGCACGACTGAGGGATACCAGACAGGTACCAAGTCAACGTCCTTGATTTGCGTTAAGAACGCAGCAGGAAAATTGACCTGGCAACGTGTCAAACTAAATGCAGGTGGTCGACCAGTTCAGAATTTGACGCCACCGAAAGGTGAGATTGAGTTCTGGCATTACCGTCCAGAACCAGGCGATCAAAGAGCATTTGTAAAGATCATCGCCGATTTCGAAGCGAAGTATCCAGGTACCAAGATCAAGCAGGTATTTACTGATACCACTAGCTTTAACGCAACTGCGCGCGTAAAGATTCTCGCAAATCCAAAAGCAGCGCTTTTCGCTACTTCTCGCGGAGCGGTTTTTGATTCTTTTGCGAAATCCGACATGATGCTCGATCTCTCTAACCAGAGATATGTCAAGCAGAACCTGATTACCAAGGGAATGCTTGCTGGCCAATATGAAGGAAAGCAACTTGGTGTTCCTTACCAGTATCTCTTCAATAACCCCATCGTAAATACAGAACTTTGGGCAAAAGAGAAGTGGACAACTCCGAAGAATCTCTCGGGTTGGGTCGCTTGGTGCAAGGATGCGAAGGCAAAGGGATACGTTCCTCTAGCCTGGCCAGGAGCAACTCGCGGTCAAGCAGCACAGATTTCAAACTCTGCTCTGATGAACTCTGCTGCGAGCTACGATGATTTGGCGAAGAATCTTGCAGATCTCAATAGCGGCAAGATTGATCTCACTTCAACTTGGTTCAAGGGTGTTGCAGATGTATATGTGAAGCTCCGCAATGCAGGTTGCTTCCCAGATAACGCAACAGGAGTCACTGAAGCTGCTGCATATAACTTGTTCGCGACTGGAAAATCACCGATTCTTCCAATCGGTACGTTTGCGATGACTTCAATCATTGCGCTGAATCCAGCGTTGAACGGAAAAATGGAGTTAATGTCCATGATTCTTACAGATGGACCTGTTGTTGCTGAGGGAATCATGAATAACACATTTATTCTCAGCGTCAACAAGAAGTCCAGCGCACGTGACCAACAGATTGCAAATGCATTCTTGTCTTATTTGGTCACCGGTAAAGTCGCACAGATTTATGCAAATGAATCTTTGCAACACGTCAATGTTCTCGATGTTGATTACACAAACGTCAACTTGCTGAACACTTCATCCTTCCAAGCAAAGAACACCATGTTGGCACCTCGCTTCCTTCTCTTGAATGCTGCAGTCTCTGACCTAACTCAGGACGCCCTCATTCAGATCGTCGGAGGTAAGAGCCCAGATGATGTCTTGCCGGACTTCTCGAAGCAGATTAAGCAGAAATTAGCTGCTTAATATGACTCAGGCGATTGCTCCTGTCCCCGTCACAAGCGGGGGCAGGGCGTCGTCACGCAAGAAAAGAAAGCGTGACGCAAA
>RHAU01000153.1 GCA_010032125.1 Actinomycetota bacterium
TCTGCGACCATCGCGGGAACTACGCTCATGCGCGCATCGGTTGATTCAGTGCCACAAAAGACCAGATCAAATCCGTTCTTGGAAATGACATCTGCAAGAACTTTTGATGTTGCTATTGCATCACTTCCGCTGAGCGCTTCATCGCAAACCAAGATTCCGTTGTCGGCGCCCATGGACAAACCTTTGCGAATTGCTTCAGTCGCACGGTCAGGTCCCATAGAAATAAGAGTGATGGTGTGTTCTGGTGTTTCTTTACCTTCGTTGAGTGGTTCAACAATTCGAAGTGCTTCTTCAATCGCATATTCATCAAGATCATTGAGAACTGCGTCAACGCTCTGTCGATCAAGACGTCCGTCAACCATTTTTTTCTCAGCCCAAGAATCAGGAACTTGCTTTACACAGATTGCGATCTTCACGAATGCCATGCTACTGGTGAGTAACACGTCGCTCCAATTGAGCTCTCTCCTCTTTATCTAATGGTTGGATAGCAAAGTGAGGCCAGCAAATCCCAATTTCCTGGGAACCCAAGTCACCGAAGGTGGAACAAATTTCGCCTTGTGGGCGCCGGCCGCCGATGCCGTTGAACTCTGCCTCTTTGAGGAAAGTGATGGCTCGCTCACCGAAACCCGGTTTGCGCTGGCACATCGTGAAGGGCCGATCTGGCACGGCTATCTCGCGGGGATTCGTGCCGGCCAGCGATACGGCTATCGCGTCTATGGACCGTGGCGACCTGAGCAAGGGTGGCGATTTAATCCCAACAAACTTCTCATCGATCCATATGCACATCTTCTTGCCGGTGAGATTACCTACGCGCCAGAGATCTTCGGTCATCGTTCTGCTGATGCGATTGGAACTGGCGATCCACTCATTCAAGATTCTCGCGACTCTGCTGGCTTTGTTCCATTCTCCTACAACCATACTGCTGAAGAAGGTAAGTTGGGTCCAACATATTCGTTCCGCGGAATTGATAACAAAACTTTCTATCGAAGCATCGTTGATGACTTTTATGACGATGTGACAGGGTGTGGCAACACCCTCGATTCGCGTCGACCATTTGTTACTCGCATGATTGTCGATTCATTGCATTGGTGGTCACAAGTCATCGGCGTTGATGGATTTCGTTTTGACTTAACAACGGCGATTGCTCGAAACGATGGCGGGATTGATACCTACGGTCCTCTTATCTCTGCGATTTCTGCAGACCCACTTCTCCGTGAGCGAAAGTTGATTGCCGAGCCTTGGGATGTTGCCGGATATGCCCTTGGCGATTTCCCACATCCTTGGCGTGAATGGAATGACGCTTATCGCGATGCGATTCGCCAATTTTGGCTTGGGGATAGCGCTCGCGGGCACAGTAAAGGAGTATCTGATCTCGCTTCTCGGGTCGCTGGCTCACACGACATCTTCTATTTCCGCGGGCCGACCTCATCAATCAATTTCATCACCGCCCACGACGGCTTCACTCTCAACGACTTAGTTTCCTATAACGAGAAACACAATCTTGAAAATGGCGAGAATAATCATGACGGCTCCGATAACAATCGTTCTTGGAATGTTGG
>RHAU01000154.1 GCA_010032125.1 Actinomycetota bacterium
GCATTTTCACGCGTAGTTTCAAGTAACCCAGAACTTCGCCAGACGCTTAATTCCGCTAAATATTCAGTGGAAGGTAAGCGCACTTTGGTGAACTCACTTCTCGGTTCGAAAACTTCCGCCAGTACTAATCGAATGATTGGTGAATTGGTAAGTGGACTACGTGGCAGAAATATTGAAAGCACCATCGCTTTCTATTCAGCAGCTACGGCTGCTCGTCGGGATCGGGTGATTGCCCTTGTGCGCAGCGCAATCGCTCTTACTGATTCTCAGAAGGCAAAATTGACGGAGACTTTGATGAAGAAGATCGGACAACCTGTTCGACTCAATATTGAAGTCGATCCGACAGTAATCGGTGGAATTTCTATCCGATTTGCAGATGAATTGATTGACGCCACAATCGTCAATCGTTTGGCCGACGCGGGCAGAGCGCTCGCAGGATAAATAGGGAGAAAAATCATGGCGGAACTCACGATCCGACCCGAAGAGATTCGTGATGCCTTAGCGAACTTCGTTAAGACATACGAACCGGGTGCAGCGGCTCGCGATGAAATCGGAACTGTCGTTGAGGCAGGTGACGGAATCGCTCGCGTCGAAGGACTTCCATCGACGATGACTAACGAGCTCCTCAAATTTGAGGATGGCACTCTCGGACTTGCACTTAACCTCGATTCACGCGAAATCGGCGTTGTTATCTTGGGAGAGTTCAGTGGAATTGAAGAAGGACAGACAGTTCGCCGCACTGGTGAGATTCTCTCTGTACCTGTTGGCGATGGATTCTTAGGTCGCGTAGTCGATCCACTCGGACGTCCAATTGATGGAAAAGGTGAGATCAAAGCTGAAACTTCACGCGCGTTGGAACTACAGGCTCCCTCTGTTGTTCAACGTCAACCAGTGAAGGAACCTCTTGCTACCGGTATCAAAGCAATCGACGCAATGACCGCAATCGGCCGCGGACAGCGTCAGCTCATTATCGGTGATCGCCAGACTGGAAAGACTGCTGTCGCTATCGACACAATTATTAACCAGCGCGATAACTGGAAGAGCGGCGATCCAAAGAAGCAAGTGAAATGTATTTATGTTGCCATTGGTCAGAAAGGTTCGACTATCGCTTCCGTTAAAGGTGCGCTTGAAGAAGCTGGCGCAATGGAATACACAACTATCGTTGCAGCTCCCGCATCTGACCCTGCAGGTTTTAAATATCTTGCACCGTACACCGGTTCTGCGATTGGACAGCACTGGATGTACAAAGGTGGACACGTCCTCATTGTTTTCGATGATCTTTCAAAACAAGCAGAGGCATATCGCGCAGTCTCACTTCTTCTTCGCCGTCCACCAGGGCGCGAGGCCTATCCTGGCGATGTCTTCTATTTACACTCTCGTCTTCTCGAGCGTTGCGCAAAACTTTCAGATGAAATGGGTGGCGGTTCGATGACCGGACTTCCTATCATCGAAACAAAAGGTAACGATGTCTCGGCCTTTATTCCGACCAACGTTATTTCTATTACTGATGGTCAGTGCTTCCTTGAGACCG
>RHAU01000155.1 GCA_010032125.1 Actinomycetota bacterium
CGTTGTCGAATTTGAAACAAGTCGTGCAGAGCCAGATTTTATGTTTACACAATTCTTTACTGTGACAGTTGTCGCTGAGATTGAAGATGAATCGCCGAGCAGCCCTATAAGAAGCGCCGCGATGAGATAAATACCGATGCGGGCGCGTGCACGGATGGGCATGGTCTTGACGTTAACGTTAACTGTCCTGAATCTGCAGTGCCGCAGATAACTTGCGACATCAATGTTAGATAATCAAGATATTAAGAATGCCTTGCTAACCTCACAGCATGCGACGCATAACTTCCCTATTTCTAATCATTTCCGCCTTATTCTCGACATCAATTTCGTACGCTGCGCCCGTATATGTATTTCCGGTAGCAGATTGTTCCGTTAAGTACACTCGATTTCACCATGATTATCCGGCCACGGATATTCAAGCGAAGAAAGGTTGTGCGTTTGTCGCACCAATCAACGGAGTAGTTGAAGATGTCATTAAGAAAGATCTGCCGCCGGTAAGTTTCGGCATCGGACACGACGGAGATTTCTATATTGATGTCACTGCACAACAAATCTACGGACCACGAGTGAAAGGCGCATGGGGAAATCCGATAAATCTTGCCGGCGCAACCGGCGGAATTGGTCCAGTAGGACCACAGGGGCCAAAAGGTGATACCGGTGCAACTGGAATTCAAGGACCGATTGGCCCACAAGGTTTACAAGGACCGCAAGGAATTCAAGGATTAAAAGGTGAGACCGGTGCAACGGGAGCAACTGGTGCAACAGGCGCAACTGGTGCAACAGGAGCAACAGGTGCGACTGGTGCAACGGGAGCGACAGGCGCAACTGGTGCAACTGGTGCAACTGGTGCACAAGGTATTCAAGGATTGAAAGGCGAGACCGGAACTGTTGGCGCTACTGGTGCAACAGGAGCAACTGGTCCACAAGGAATACAGGGAATACAAGGTATCCAAGGTCTTCCGGGTGGATTTGGTTACTACGGATCATTTTTTGATACAGGAACCGTCAACTTAACGGCCAATCAAACAAAAGCAATCCCGCTACGTGTTACTGATTTTTCCAATGGAGTTTCTATTGACCTTGATACGCTGAATAGTCCCACCAGAATTCGCTTCCATAATTCCGGCAAATACAACATCGCATTTTCGCTTCAATTAGAGAAATCTGATTCAGGCAGCGACATAAGCACCATCTGGATTTGTAAAGGCAGCGGCTCAGGAACCTGCAGCAATGTCTCATGGTCAGCGACTGATATCTACCTCGTAGGCAATGCAGCGAGACAAGTCGCGGCATGGAATTTCTTTGTCAACGCGGATGCCAATGACTACTTTCAGCTTCTCATCGCACCTGGCACGAGTACGGCTACATCAATTGTGACTAGCGCCGCACAGAGCAACCCCAATCGCCCGGAAATTCCAAGCACGATTCTTACCGTCAATCAGATTGGGTAAACCTTTACATCGAATAGAAGTAGATCTCTTCTTTCCCCGACGGAGCATCCCAGCCTTGAGCAAAACACCATCGGCCGTC
>RHAU01000156.1 GCA_010032125.1 Actinomycetota bacterium
AGCGATGATTATCGGAAGGCTCTCGTATAACAGGATTCGTGGTGAACGAAGCGATAAAGAGATGGTGCAGCCATTTGTCGTCATGGCAGGAACTGTTTTTCTCATCTCCTTATTTTTCGGACTTTATTTAAAGGAGAGCCACCCACTTCTTGGTTACGTTGTCTTCTCTACCGGAATCTTCATCACTGGTATTGGAATCTCATTTGTTGGTCCACTCTTTTTTGGATACGCCAGCGCCCGCTCGGATAAACCAGGGGGAGTTGCAATTGCTGAACTTGGCGCGGTAAACCAGGTTCTCACCTTTATCGGCCGCGGCGTTATATCTGTTGTTGCCGGCGTTGCCTCATTACCCGTCGCCATGATTATTCCTGGCGTCATGTTGATTGGAGTTGCATTTTTTGTTGCAGCCGCAAGTCAGCCACGAAATAACTAAAGAAACTTAGCGAAGCGCCAACCAAACCGTCGCAAGTGGCGGCAGCCGCATCACAGTTGATTGGGCCATTCCGCGAACATCACCGCTTAGTACGTGAATTTTCTCGTTGGTGACTCCGGAACCACCATATTTAAAGTAAAACTGGGCGAAGTCTTTGGATTGAACGCATTTTCAGGAGAAGCACGATGCTAATCAAGGTGTAGATATGCCAATTCAAAGAAACACTTGATGAAATCAGGATTGCGATAAATGCCGTTGCAACAGCGCCAGCGGTCCATAAACCATGAAGCATCGGAATGATTTGTCTGCCATCTTCGGCTTGTCGATGTAGAGCCTGGGCATTGATAGCGATGTGGTAAGACGCCCACGCAAAGCCACAAAGAATATTTACTAATAGATAAATCCAAGGATTATGCAGCTCAATCAAAATACCGATAGTTACATATGTCATCGTTGCGCTCACTATTAAGACTCGATAAACCCCAAGGCGATGA
Organism: Actinomycetota bacterium; assembly: GCA_010032125.1. Classification (GTDB taxonomy): domain Bacteria; phylum Actinomycetota; class Actinomycetes; order Nanopelagicales; family Nanopelagicaceae; genus MAG-120802. The sequence continues at coordinate 928 of RHAU01000156.1, forward strand.
ACGGTATGTCCCATCGTCAGGTGAGCGGATAGCGCACCAATGGATCCCGAACTCATTAAGAATCCAAAGAAGGTGGTAGAGACATCAAGATTGGCTTTGATATCCGGTAACCGCGGCGCCAAGCACATTACGCCAAGGCCAAAGAGAAAGAAGATGAGTTGAAGGTCGCGACGTTCTGAGGCTTTGATCGGTCCCATCAGAAGAGTGCGCTCGCCAGCTCTTGTCGAGCCTTGATCAATTCGGGATGGCGTGGGTCTACCAGTTTGAAAAGTTGAAGTAAGTGCTCTTTTGCACTGTTCTTGTCATCTCCATGCGACTTCTTGATAAAACTTAGGAGGCGTGTGAATGCCTCTTTATAAAGTCCTTGCGCAAGTTCAATATCGGAAGCCATCAATTGATCCGAAAGCGAATCTAGTTTCTCATTTGCGCTCTTGATGGTACGTGCAGGATCAAGTGCTGAAATTCGCAACATCAACTCACATTGGGCAAGACCAATCTCGGCAAGAACCTCGTTCGGCTTTCGCTGAAGCCAGTTTCGATATGCCATCGCAGCGCCGGAGTAGTCACCCTTTTCTAACGCTGAAATTGCAGCGACTTCTTCG
>RHAU01000157.1 GCA_010032125.1 Actinomycetota bacterium
GTGCCGTTATCAAGATTAACGAGTCGTACTCCCAAAGTGTCGCGACCAGTTTCGCGAACTTCCTTCACTGGTGTGCGCATAACGACACCTGTGGATGTGATGACAAGAATTTCATCGCTCTCTTTTACAACAAGGGCGCCAACAAGACCACCGCGAGAATCTTCATCAATCTTTGCCGCTTTGACACCGATTCCACCGCGGCCTTGGGATCGATATTCATCAAGATTCGTTCGTTTACCAAATCCGCCATCAGTCGCGGTGAGAACAAAGGTTTTCTTTTCCTCGGTTCCGTGAATTGTTGTCATCGATAACAATGAATCACCTGATCGGAATTTCATTCCAATAACTCCAGTCGCGGATCTTCCCATGGGGCGTAGAGCTTCATCATCTGCGGTAAATCGAAGTGACATTCCTTTTATAGAGATGAGAAGTAATTCGTCTTTGTTGGTAATTGCTGATGCAGCCACAACTTCGTCGCCATCACGAAGACTAATAGCAATTAATCCACCGGTGCGTGGTGAGTCATATTCGGTCAATGGACTCTTTTTGACTACACCCGTTTTCGTTGCAATCACGAGATACGGCAATGATGTGTAGTCGCCGATAGAAATTACTGAAGCAATATTCTCGTTCGGTTTAAAAGCAAGAAGATTTGCAACATGCTGGCCGCGTGCGTCACGTCCTGCATCGGGTAATTCATGGACCTTTGCTCGATAGACCCGACCTTGATTTGTGAAGAAGAGCAACCAGTCATGGGTTGATGCAGTAAAGAAATGTTCAACTATGTCATCTTGTTTCAGCGCCGCACCTTTAACGCCTTTACCGCCGCGGCGTTGTGAACGATATAAATCTGCGCGGGTTCGCTTTGCGTAACCACCTCGCGTGATGGTGACGACTACTTCTTGGTCTGGGATGAGATCTTCGACAGAGAGATCGGTGTCTCCGGCAATGATCTGGGTACGGCGATCATCCCCATATTTCTCGGCCACTTCGCGAAGTTCGTCTCTAATAATGTTCCGTTGTTTTACTGGGCTTTCGAGAATGGCATTCAAATCAACAATCTCCGCCATCAGCCCTTCATATTCGTCAATAATCTTCTGGCGCTCCAAAGCGGCGAGGCGACGAAGTTGCATATCCAAAATTGCGTTGGCTTGCAGTTCATCGACATCGAGAAGCTTGATGAGTCCGTCTCGCGCTTGATCTGATGTAGCCGATGCGCGAATGAGGGCAATGACAGCGTCGAGAGCGTCGAGTGCTTTGAGATAACCGCGCAATATATGGGCGCGCTTTTCTTTTTCCTTGAGACGATATTTTGTTCTACGGACAATCACTTCAATTTGATGAGTGATGTAGTGACGGACAAATTCATCGAGCCGCAGTGTTCGAGGAACGTTATCGACTAGCGCCAACATATTTGCGCCAAAGGAATCTTGAAGTTGGGTGTGTTTATAAAGATTATTTAAAACAATTTTTGGTGTGGCATCGTTTCTCAAAACAATTACTAA
>RHAU01000158.1 GCA_010032125.1 Actinomycetota bacterium
ATTCTGGCGAGAGCGAATTCGAAGAAGTATTCGAGCCAGGGCATAACTCAGTAACGTCACTGTTACCGCAATGGAGAGAGAAATAGAAGTAAAAGAAGTCATACTTCAATCCGAATCAAACGACGAATCCAAAGCCAAGCGAACGCCATAAATATAAAGACCGTGAAAATCATGGCGTTACCAATAGGTTCATTCCAGAAGACCGAGATGAAATTTGGCCTCGTAAAAAGCAAGAAGACAAGAATCCCAACCGGCAACATCATCAAGATGTAAGACGAGAGCCGACCTTCTGCCGATAAAGTTCGAACTTCACGTCGAATATCCGATCGTGAGTCAATTGTTTCAGCGGTGGTTCGTAATATTCGCGCAAGACTTCCGCCCACTTCGCGCTGGACAGTGAAGGCAAATACGGCCCACTCAAGATCTTTACTTTTCATTCGCTGCGCAACTCCGAGCAGTGCCTTATCGGTAGGCGTTCCCATCTGAATTTCTCCAAGTGCCCGCCGGAATTGTCGCCCCACTTCACTTGGCGTTTCAGAGGAGAATGATTCGAGTGCCTGTAAAAAACTTAGCCCAGAGCCCAGTCCGGCGGCGATAATTTTCAGCGCGCTTGGTAGGTCAGTTTCAAACTCCTTTAATACCGTCTCGCGCTTTGATTGAATGTAGAAACGAAGCGCAAAAAGCAACAGAACGGTGGCGCATGGAATCGCTAGGAGTATCGGCAACGCAGAAATAGCAAGTAAAGAAAGTAACGTAAGGTAGACACTTGTAATCACCGCTATTCGAACTCGTGTGTTACTTGTTGGGGGAAGAAGAAAGTCAATCTCTCCTACGGTGCGCTCTAATATCGATCTCGTATTGCGAGTGAGAGCCGACTGCCTTTCCGCAATAGATTCGGATTTATCGACAGAATAACCTTCGAGTAACTCTTCTACGCGCCCATACTCTCTCTCTCGATTTCTAGAACGTCGCAAGAGTGAGATCGTGAAAAAGCTAAGTATTGAGCTCGCAATCCCTAGAATGTAAGGAGTTTTAGATTGAGGCTGAGCGTTAACCTGTTCAACGTCGATAATTTCTCTTCCCGCTTCTTGAAAGGCAGGAATGAGTTGGGCGATTTCAGTAACGTTGAATACTTGGCCGTTGCTGTTCTTGGCAATCGTTGAGAGCGATTCAAATTCTTTTGCTTCGACTTTGTATGTTACAAAGTTAATTGAAATCTTCTTGACCGTGAGCACGGAGAGAACTTCTTTCAATGTAGAAGTGCTCGTCGAATCTTTTCCATCTGTAAATACGATGATCCCTGAGTTGATAGTTGAGGCTCGCGACGCAACCTGAATGATGGAGTCATACAGTGATGTATAGCCCGCACTTACAATTCTCTGTAAGGCAAGTGTGAGAAGTTCTTTATTCGACGTTAGCGGTTGGAGCAACGTTGCTTCCTTACCGAAGGAATAGATCTCAAGTTTGGAAGCGGGATCCATTTCCTTAACTAGTTCTACC
>RHAU01000159.1 GCA_010032125.1 Actinomycetota bacterium
GTTATCGGACGCGAAAAAGAAATCGAGCGCGTCATGCAAGTTCTCTCACGTCGAACAAAGAACAATCCAGTTCTTATTGGTGAACCTGGCGTTGGAAAGACTGCAGTCGTTGAAGGCCTTGCCCAAGCCATCGTCAAAGGCGATGTTCCAGAAACATTGAAAGACAAACACCTTTATTCACTCGACCTTGGCGCCCTCGTTGCCGGTTCGCGTTATCGCGGTGATTTCGAAGAACGCTTGAAGAAAGTTTTGAAAGAGATCCGCACACGCGGCGACATCATTCTCTTCATCGATGAAATTCATACCCTCGTTGGCGCAGGCGCTGCCGAAGGTGCCATTGATGCTGCGAGCATCTTGAAGCCAATGCTTGCTCGCGGCGAGCTCCAGACAATTGGTGCAACAACTCTTGATGAATATCGCAAGCACCTCGAAAAAGATGCTGCTCTTGAGCGTCGCTTCCAACCTATTCAAGTGGCTGAACCATCTGTTGCTCACACCATTGAAATTTTGAAGGGTCTTCGCGATCGCTACGAATCACACCACAAAGTTTCTATCAATGACGATGCGATTGTTGCTGCTGCAACTCTTGCAGATCGCTACATCTCCGATCGTTTCTTGCCAGATAAAGCTATCGATCTTCTCGATGAAGCAGGTTCACGCCTCCGCATCCGTCGCATGACTGCACCTCCAGAACTTCGTGAATTCGACGAGAAAATCGCCGCTGTCCGCAAAGAGAAGGAATCTGCCATTGATGGCCAGGATTTTGAGAAAGCAGCATCTCTTCGCGATAACGAGAAGCAACTCATCGCTGAAAAAGCCGAACGCGAGAAGTCGTGGAAGGCAGGCGATCTTGATATCGTCGCTGAAGTTGATGAAGAACTGATTGCAGAAGTTCTTTCTACCGCAACCGGAATTCCTGTCTTCAAACTTACCGAAGCAGAAACGTCACGTTTGCTTCGCATGGAAGATGAACTTCACAAGCGCGTTATCGGGCAAGACCAAGCAATCAAGGCGCTCTCCCAAGCAATTCGTCGTACTCGCGCAGGTTTGAAAGATCCACGTCGTCCCGGCGGTTCATTTATTTTCGCTGGTCCATCCGGTGTTGGTAAGACTGAACTTTCTCGCACCCTCGCCCAATTCCTCTTTGGCGATGCAGATGCATTAATTCAACTTGATATGTCTGAGTACTCAGAGAAACACACCGCTTCTCGACTCTTTGGCGCTCCTCCCGGCTACGTCGGATATGACGAGGGCGGCCAGCTCACTGAAAAAGTTCGCAGACGACCATTCTCTGTTGTTCTCTTCGATGAAATCGAAAAAGCGCACCCAGATATCTTCAATTCACTTCTCCAAGTACTTGAAGAAGGTCGCTTGACCGACGCTCAAGGTCGCCAAGTAGATTTCAAGAACACCATCATCATCATGACCACCAACCTTGGA
>RHAU01000160.1 GCA_010032125.1 Actinomycetota bacterium
TCTCGGCGCAGAATCGTTCGCGCCGTGCCATTAACGACCGAGATCACGGGAGGTCGCGGAACATGGTTGTAATTACTCGCCATGCTTCGTCCATACGCTCCAGTTGCCGGTACTGCAAGGAGATCTCCTGGTGCGATATCACTTGGAAGTTCAATCTCTGAAATAACGATATCTCCAGTTTCACAATGTTTTCCTACAACTCGACTTTTCACATTTCTCGTTTCCGGATTTCGATTGGCGAGAATTGCCATGTAACGGGCGCCATAGAGCCCCGGACGAATATTGTCGCTCATACCTCCATCTACTGATATGTAACGTCGGTTTTCGCCATTCTCTAATCTGACTTCTTTCGTTGTTCCGACTTCGTAAATAGTTGTCATCGACGGTCCAATGATGGCTCGACCTGGCTCAATAGAAATTTTCGGAGACGAGAAACCTTGGCGCTTACATTCCTTATCAACAACCATCGAGAGCGCCTTCATCATTGTTGCAGGCGCAATTGGGTCATCACCATCTACATATGCGATGCCGTATCCACCGCCCAGAACGAGTTCATCAGCGAGCAAATCAAGTTCATTCTTGAGTTTGCCTAAAAATTCAATAAGTCGTTCCGTTGAAAGTTCGAATGGTCCGGTATCAAAAATCTGGGAACCGATGTGGGCGTGAACTCCAGCAAATTTCAGAGAGGGATGAGCGCGAACCTTTCTCGCTGCTTCTAACGCCGCCCCCGATGCAATTGAGAAACCGAACTTCACATCTTCATGCGCAGTCGCAATTGCTTCATGGGTATGTGCTTCGACTCCTGGAGTCAGACGGATTAACACTCGCTGAACAACCCCGAATTCTTCTGCGATTCTTGCTACACGTTCAATCTCGTGAAGTGAATCAAGGACGATAGTTCTTACTCGATAATCAATGGCTGCTCGAATTTCACTTTCAGATTTATTATTTCCATGCATCTCAATTCTTTCGGCCGGAAAATTCGCGGCACGTGCAACCGCAAGTTCTCCCCCAGTGCACACATCAAGTCCTACATTCTCACTTGCAAGAATCTTCGCAATCTCGACAGAGATGAAGGCCTTTGCCGCATAGTAAACATTTCCAGAATGTGATTGGAAATTTTCAGCCAGATTGTTGCGCCATGATCGAATTCGCGTTACGAGATCTGTTTCATCAAGAACGAAAAGAGGGGTACCAAACTCTCGCGCCAGATCCCTAACGTCACATCCTGCGATAACGAGAGCATCATTGACGATTCTCGAATTCTCTGACCAAATATCTGGATTTAGTTTCGTTGACATCATTACATCCGCTCCGGTGCGCTTACGCCAAGAAGTTCGAGTCCATTCTTAATTACCTGTCGTGTTGCAGCGCATAACGTCGCGCGAGTGGAGTGAATTGCATCTGGTTTCTCATCGCCCATTGGAAGAACTCGGCAGT
>RHAU01000017.1 GCA_010032125.1 Actinomycetota bacterium
AGCAGACCTACACTGGTCCGTTTGCCGGCAATTCTCAACAAGCGCAAGACCTTCGTAGAGCCTTCCTCCTTGCAGTAGACCGACAGCAGTTGGTTGATACTGTGGTGAAGCCAGTTAACAAGGATGCAGTAGCTGCAAACTCATGGCTTGACTTCCCAGGAAGCACGTCGTACAAGGCAATCACTACTGGTTCTGGTGCCAATGCAATTTACAACACCGGTACTCAAGAAGATCGCACCGCAAAAGCTTTGGCTCTTGTGAAAAAGTATTTCCCTACTGCATCTGCTGACAACCCAGTCGTGAAAATCAAGTTCGTTCATGCAAACACTGCGGTGCGTAACGCACTTGCAGCACTGATCAAGGCATCGGTTAAGAAGGCTGGTTTTGATGTGGAGACATTCCCTCAGGCTGACCTCTTCTCTGGAACGCCACGACACAATGCAAACGCCATTTATGACGTTGCTATGTACGGCTTCGGTCTCGGATCTATCAGCCAATCAAACGGCTCCTCAATCTATAAAACCGATGGAGGAAACAACGTCTTTGGTTGGAGCGACAAGAAGATGGATGAAATCATGTTGAGTCTTGAGAATGACGTTCTCACTCCACAAGAAGTCACCGCAAAGCGCACGGCCGCGGACAAGATCTTCATTGATAATTCATGGGGTCTGCCTTTGTACTTCAACCCTACGATTACGGCGTGGAACAAGGACCTCAAGGGAATTGATCCAGCTCCAATCGGAAATAACGTCACCTGGAACTACTGGGCGTGGTCATACGCGAACTAAGTAGGGTCTAACTAGGTAATAGAGAAACTGGGATGTCTCTAGGGACATCCCAGTTTTTTATAAGGTGTTAGAATTTTAAAGTTGTTTATTCCGCGCCTTTAGAAATCATGGTTTTGAATGAAGAATAGGGTGAGACTTTGCTAGCGTATATTTCTCGTCGACTAGGCATGATGCTAGTCATCGTTTTTGGCGCGAGTTTTCTTGCTTACAACCTCCAGGCCTATTCATCCGATCCGCTTTCAGTCTTCGGTGAAAGTACAGAAAAAAATAAAGATTATCTGATAGCAGCCACAATAAGAGATTTGCAACTTGATGTCCCGCCTCCCATTAGGTACTTCTCATGGTTGCGCGGCATCATCGCTGGATTGTGGGGCGATTTTGATATGGGCTTGTCCAGGTCAAATATCCCCGTCATTGAAATTCTTGCAATGGCAATCCCTGTAACAATCAAGTTGGTCATCACCGCAACATTCTTAGCAATAATCTTCGGTATTTCTGTCGGAATGATCACTGCAATCAGGCAGTACAGCCGTTTCGACTATGTCATGACCTTTTTCTCTTTCTTGCTCTTTTCACTTCCTATTTTCTGGGTCGCCGTTCTCCTTAAAGAATTCATGGCGATTCAATTCAATGACTTTTTGGCCGATCCTCGAATTCCCGCCGGAGTTATCGTGATCACCTCTTTGATCTTTGGTGTCGTGATCGCTGGTTTTACTGGAGGAACGAGAGCTCAATTTTTTGCCGTGATTGGTGGCGCTGCACTTTTTGCCGGCGTTGTACTCAGTTATGTGAGCGCTACTCAATGGTTTTTGGATCCAGGCTTTGGAATCTTCGGAGTTTCATTTCTTGCCTTGATTAGCGCGCTAGTCGTTATTCAACTTATCACTGGTCTCGAAAGTAAAAAGGGGCGTTACGCTGGATTTGGCGTTGCGCTCGCGATTGCCCTCCTTTACTACCCGTTGCAGACCCTGATGACAGCAGATGCATCGGTATTAAATGTTCTAGCAGTCTTCTCGGTCACCATTTCAATTGGCATCGGAATTGGCATCGCCGTAAGCAAAATTGACCGACGTGTTTATATGCGAATTGGGTTTTTTACCGCGTTTATTGGAACATTTCCAATAGTTATAGATCGATTCATGGGCGAATTTTCGAACTATATGAATTCCGACGCAGTAAATAACAGACCGATCCCGACTCTTGGACAAGCAAATGACTTGTTGGCGCCAGAGCAATTGGAGAATTTTTGGATCTCTGGCCTAGACACTGCACTACATCTCATTCTTCCGACCCTGGCGCTCACTTTGATTTCGTTTGCTGGATACGTGAGATTTTCGCGCGGAAGCCTTCTTGAAGTACTCAATATGGACTACATCAGGACAGCGAGAGCAAAAGGTCTAAGCGAAAGAACCGTAATAGTCCGGCATGGCATGAGAAATGCGATGCTTCCGCTTACAACAATCCTCGTTAACGATTTTGCTGGATTGATTGGTGGAGCGATTATTACTGAAGGCGTGTTCGCATGGAAAGGAATGGGTCAAGTTTTCAATGAAGCGATTCGAAATTATGATCTCAACCTCTTCATGGGAGTATTTATCATTACTGCGTCGCTTACAGTCCTCGCGAACTTTGTCGCTGACTTACTCTTTGGCGTTGTCGATCCAAGAATAAGAATTAGAAAGTAGTTGACTATGAGCAAACCACGTGAAGAAAACATGCCCGTAATCGAAAAAAATGAAAATGAGATTGCAAATCGAGAGACGGTTGGGCGTAGTCAAAGAGAAATTATTATTAATCGCTTCGTCAAGCATAAAGCTGCGATGGGATCTCTCTTTACTCTGATTTTTATTGTTATCTTCGTCTTCAGCGCGACGGGATTAAATCTCGGGCCTAAGAAAGGCGGTCTCTCGATACCGGGTTGGTGGAAATACAAAATCACCGACATTGACCCTGAAGGAGCGATTGCAGCCTCCTGCAATGGTGGTGTCACTGGTTGCCCGACTCTCGACTTAGCGCCCTCATTCATGGATGGTGACGGAATTCGATTTGGAGACCATCCTTTTGGTACCGACATTATTGGAACGGACTATTTTGCGTTAGTAATGCGCGGTGCACAACAATCCATCACCGTTATGCTCATCGTTGGATTCTTGGGCGTCACCATCGGTACCACGATTGGAGCAATCGCGGGTTATTTTGGTGGAATGGTTGATGCGGTATTGATGCGACTAACAGATATGTTCTTAGTGACACCAACAATCATCATTGGCTCTCTCATTGGATTCAGATATGGAAATTTTGGCGTTGTCCCGCTAGCGATCTTGCTTGGATTCTTTGCCTGGATGGGTCTGGCGAGATTCGTGAGAACAGAGTTCTTAACGCTACGAGAAAGAGAGTTTGTGGATGCCGCTCGAGTCGCTGGCGCATCCGATCGAAGAATCATTTTTAAGCATATTCTCCCCAACGCAATCGGCGTGATTATTGTTGCGGGAACTTTGCTTCTTTCGGGCGCAATTCTTGCCGAAACAGCTTTAAGTTATTTGGGCTTCGGAGTGCGTCCGCCCGATGTTTCGCTCGGACTTCTCATTAGCCAATACCAAGATACCTTCAGCATTAGCCCATGGCTCTTTTGGTGGCCTGGCGCACTCATTGTTTCTATTGCCTTGTGTGTCAACTTCATCGGTGACGGCCTGCGAGATGCTTTCGACCCGAGACAGCGTCGCCATGTTTCAGCAAAGGATCGATTGAGCGCTGCCGAGCACAAGGGAAAGAGCTCCTAGTGTTCTCGTTTCATTCTCTCTCGAATCATATAAGCCGCCTGGCCACTCAAACTGTCCAAACTGGCGCTCATATTTTCAGAACCAGCATTTCGAGCGTCAGAGAGTGGAACGTTACTTCCGTACCATCTAAAAGTGTTATCAGCGATCCATTTGCGTTTTCCGCTCGCGGGGGCAACCCACACTCTGGTTTTGCCTCGCTTATGAATAATCGTCAGAGCCCACTTCGTATCGAGCTCGACGACTTCACTATAAGGAATAATTTCTTTTCTAAGTGGATTAATAACTTCGATGAATTCGTCTCGCAAAATCAGCTTAGGTCTAATCCAAAGCAGATAAGTAAATCCGCCAAGAATCACAAAAATCAGGATTTCCATCACAGTCTGTCCAGCACTTGCATTGACCATCACGCTATTGGCCGCAAAGAGAGCGAGCAGGGTAAACGAAATACTCGCCCAAATGTAATTGCTTCTGGGTCGAAAGACTTCATTCACATTCCAAGTATGGCAGGAGTATCTCTATGAGAGAGACTGTTCTAAAAGTATCCAATTACAACATCGACTTCTGGGTCGAAGGTGTTTGGTATCCCGCAGCGATAGATATGAATTTCGAGCTACAAGCAGGGAAAGTCCTCGCGATTGTTGGTGAATCTGGATCAGGAAAGTCCACCACTGCTATGGGCTTGATGGACCTTCTGGCTTCTAATGCTCGAGTTTCTGGAAGCGTTAAAGTCAAGGGTCAAGAAATGATCGGCGCAAAGAAGTCCGCGATTCGAAAATCTCGAGGTAGGGACGTCGCCTATATTTTCCAAGAGCCGATGACCGCTCTTAACCCCGTTTATACAATTGGTTTTCAGATTGTTGAAACACTTCGAACTCACTTTGATATGGGGCCGCAGGAAGCAAAAGCTCGAGCCATTGAATTGATAACAATGGTGGAAATCCCGAATCCCGAAGCCTCATTTGATAAATACCCTCACCAACTCTCCGGCGGTCAACGACAGCGCGCCATGATTGCCCAATCCCTCGCGTGTGATCCAGGTTTGCTAGTAGCCGATGAACCGACAACAGCACTTGATGTAACGGTGCAAGCAGAAATTCTTGATCTGATGCGCAACCTACAAGATCGACTCAACTCGGCAATTTTGCTCATTACACACGATATGGGCGTTGTCGCAGATCTAGCCGACGACATCTTGGTGATGAAAGACGGTGTGACTGTTGAATACGGCACTTCTGATCAGATTTTCCACCACCCCAAGCACCCTTATACCCAGCAACTTCTTGCGGCTGTGCCAAAACTCGGGTCTGCCGCAATGCGAAAACTCTCTTCTGAATTGACTGGACTACCCCCAGTCCTCAAACTTCAAAATGTTTCGATTGAATACCCAAAGAAAGGGCGCGTTCCCGCATTTCGAGCCGTTACTGATTTCAGCTTAGAAATCTTTCCGGGTGAAATCGTTGGTTTAGTTGGTGAATCTGGCTCAGGCAAGACCACTGTTGGTCGAGCCGCGATTGGCCTACTTCCAATAGTTGAAGGAACTATCGAATTAGTTGGAAAAGATATTTCGAAGCCAAGCCTTGCCACACTAAGGGAAATTAGAAAACACACAGGAATCGTTTTCCAAGATCCTGCCAGCTCACTGAACCCTCGACTACCGATTGGCGAGAGCATTGGGGAGCCGATTTTGCTTTCAGGCGAAGCAAAAGGAGCAGAACTAGATAACAGAGTTGAAGACTTACTCGATAGAGTCGAACTTCCACGGTGGTATCGCAATCGATACCCACACGAGCTCTCTGGTGGACAGCGTCAGCGCGTCGGAATCGCGCGTGCACTTGCTCTTACGCCTGATTTGCTGATCGCTGATGAGCCAACTTCTGCGTTAGATGTTTCGGTGCAGGCGCGCTTCCTTGAACTATTACAAAATCTTCAGGACAAATTGAAGTTTGCTTGCCTCTTCATAACACATGACTTAGCGGTGGTCGACATTCTTTCTCACCGAATAGCTGTGATGCAGGAAGGTCGAGTTGTGGAAGTAGGTCCCCGTGACCAGATTCTTAAGAACCCCAAAGAGGCATATACAAAGCGATTAATCTCGGCCGTGCCAGTTCCAGATCCCATTGAACAGCGCGCACGACGCGAGGCAAGACTCTCTTTGAAGTAACAGTCTTTCGAGCCCTAGTTGCCTCAGCGCTACGAAAGCGTGTATCTCAAGACTCGGTGGCCAAACTTTCGCTCTCCAACCCAAAGATAACCGTCTGCAACCCATATTGAGGATGGCCAACGAACTTCGGATTCACTCAACGCTGGACGCTTATCTGAGGTGTCGCTTCCAGTACCAATGACAGCGGTTGGATCTGAGCCGCTCATGGCTGAAGAAAGTGAGGACCAATAGAGAACGCGATGAAAACTTGTGTCCGCTACATAGAGTGATTCCCCAGAAGTCATGGCGTCGGCGGGCAAATTCATTGCGTAAGGAACGCTTCCGGTTGGCGCCGCATCTTGCTTCAAACTTGCGACATTCCAAACCTTGATATGAACAGCGTTATACATACTTATTCCTATTAGGTACTTGCCATCTGCACGAATGCGATTTACCTCTGCCGAAATTGAAAAATCAGGGCTATCAGTCTTGCCCGAAGGTAATCCTTTCCAGACATAAATCTTTTTCGCTTGCCCATCAAGAATGTAAAAATAAGTATCGTCAACTGCAACTCTGAGAGCACCATCGAAGGTTACGTTTCCGATGGAGTCCTTGATGTTTAGGATTGGAACGTCGGCTGTGTTTGTTGGAATTCCATTCCAAACAACGAAAGTTTTCTCTCCCGCTGCGGCGTAAATATCCTTGCCATCTATTTTGCCAGTATCCGAAGAGTCGGGCTGGAAATCCATCGCCAATAAAGGATTTGGATCATTTTGATTCTGAGTAGTCCATACCAAATCCGGCTTTGCGCCGTCGGTAGCTGGGATCTTCTTCCACACATAGATTTTTCGATCAAAGTCACTATTTATTGCCATCGCACCGTTGAGCGTTGCGACTTGTGGATTGGTAATCATGAAATTTGTTAACAGGGAATTCTCAACTTTCTGACCAACATAGCTTCCATTTCCAGCAACTGATTCTCCGTAGTACCCGGTTGAACCCAAGAAGAAATCTGCCTTTGCAGTTGTCGACGGAATCCCTTTGAATACTGATACGCGATTTCCGTTATATTCCGTTACATACATATGGCCGTTTGCGATAGCGACATCTCCTCCGTCGCCGCCATCAAAAGGTGTTCCCGAAGCAATGGGGGTACCGTCAGTTTTAGTGGTGAGGTCGGCTGGAAATTCATGTAATTCGCGCATGAACACCAAGTAACTCTTTCCAGTTGAGTCGAAAGTTCCAACACCCCACTCTTTCAGATGATAGTTTGGCGCAGCAGAACTACTCGTTGGCCAATTAAGAAATACGTGAGTTACAGCTTCGACTACATTCCCGTTAGGTGCTTTTACATCATCGCACTTTGAATTGTGTTCGCCTACAAGTAAGCGAGTTCCATCGCTAGTAATTCCTCTTGGAGTTCCGATACAAGAAGTAGAAGTCCCCGTGATGCTAAATGATGCAGAGCTTGAACTTGACGTTGGAAATGTGTTCCAGAATCGGAGTTCACTTTTTCCGGTTAACGAAGCAACTACTTTCCTACCATCAGACCATATTCCCCACGGCCACGCATCAGCCCCCAGGTCAATTGCAAAACTCGCGCTTGCTCCTGTAGTGGTTGGCATAGAGTTCCATACCAAAATCCGGTTGTTATCAGAGTCAGCAACCAGGAATTTGTTGTCGGGCGTTATGACTGCATCGCTTGGCCAGTTACATTGGTTTAATCCGGTTCCAGATGACGTGGAAGTCGTATTTTGTTGGCAGAGAACAAAATCTGGAAGCGTTGATCCTGAGGTCGGTGCTGTATTCCACACCAAAATCCTATTATTCACGCGATCCATCAAAACTAAGTTTGTTCCATTGGTTGCAAGTCCGCTCGGATGATCATAAACACCAGTTCCAGATGTTGAGGCGAGTCCAAGAGCAGATAGATAAGAAGTTGGCCGAGCCGCTGAAGTGATTGATGTACCACTTCCATTAGTGAGCGCGGAATATGTGCTAGACACTTCGGTAACGGGTGATGACGCTTGAATAGTTTGAGGTTTTTGTGGAGTAGGTTGCGCGCTTGGTTGATTTGTAGGCTGTGGATTTGGCTGTTGAGGCTGTGGATTGGGTTGGGCACTTGGTTGTGGATTGGGCTGTTGAGGTTGTGGATTTTGCGGCTGATCAATTCTCCATTGCCAAGTTAATTTTCCAGAAGGGTCAGCAACACACACCAAATCCTTCCCGCTCACTGTAAAAAATTGTCCGGCGCTTGGACATAACACTCCAACAGATGGAGTAATTGGATCTTTCGGCGCCGGCAATTGAGAAGGTTGAGGAAGTGGTTGTTCAACCGAACTTGGTTGAGGTGAAGGCTTTGGAGCGGCAATTTTCACGGCAACGCCTTTATCCCAAACTAACTTCTTGCCTGACTTAATACACGTGTATTTCTTTCCCGAAACAGTCTTAGTTATACCCGCTTTTGAACAAGAAGTTCCCGTAATAGTTGCAGCAATTGATTCGGGATACATAGACATTAGAGCCCACAGGGTCAGGATTGCGACTACCCATCCACGTCTTGGCATGGTCTGAGCCTATGAAAGAAATGTCATTTACTGAAGCGCTTAGACTTTCTCCCCCATGGAAATTTCTCTTGCACACGTCAAAAATCGGTGGAACGACGTACTCGACGATCTTGAGCGAAAGAATCGGGTCGCCTGGCTTGCCTTCTTTGACGCACGATTGGTTTCTCTTCAAGGAAACCAACTG
>RHAU01000161.1 GCA_010032125.1 Actinomycetota bacterium
TTCAAATAACGCAATCTACGGCTTTGCAGTGACTGGAATTCTGCAAGAGATTCCAGGAATTGATGAATTTGTACAGTGCTTACGCTCTATTTTTGCATTCTATGAAGTGATTAAACTCAACGGCTCAGGAAACTTAACTTCGCTAATACAAGAATCGTCTCAACTTACCAAACGTCAATTTCTCATCCTTGAATTAATAAAGGAGAACTTGACTAATGCCGATATTGCAACAAATCTGGGTTACAGCGAATCTACAATCCGACAAGAAACGATAGTCATCTACCGTAAATTGGGAATCAACGGCAGGAAAGACCTAGGGCTCGATCGCAGCGGAAAATAAGGGTTTTACCAGATCGAAACGCGCTTCTCCTTGGGCATGTAGAGCGCATCGCCATCTTTGACGCCAAACGCCTGGGTAAAGGTAGTCAGATTCTTCAAAATCTGATTGCAGCGGAATTCGCCAGGTGAATGAGGATCAGTTGCGAGCCGAACTTTCATAGCTTCAGGTCGAATTTTCCCGCGCCAGACTTGGGCATATCCGATGAAGAATCTCTGATCTCCCGTGAATCCATCGAGAACTGGCGCTTCGGTGCTTCCTAAAGCGAGTTTGTAAGCCTTGTAGGCGATGGTCGCACCACCAAGGTCGCCAATGTTTTCGCCGATAGTTAGTGCGCCATTCACTTTTGTATCAGGCACTTCTTCAGGTGCGAGTTCGTTGTACTGCTCGATAAGGCTCGATGTTCTTTTCTCGAATTCCTTTCGATCGTCATCCGTCCACCAGTTCTTCAAATTTCCATCCCCGTCATAGCGAGAACCTTGATCATCAAAGCCGTGGCCAATCTCATGGCCTATCACTGCTCCGATTCCGCCATAGTTCACCGCATCATCTGCGTTCATATCAAAGAATGGTGGTTGCAAGATTGCTGCCGGGAAAACTATTTCGTTCATTAATGGGTGGTAATACGCGTTAACAGTTTGTGGCGTCATCAACCATTCGCTCTTATCGACTGGCTTGCCCACTTTGCTGTACTGAAAGTCATCGCGGAATGCCGAGATTCGCGAGAGATTTCCGATGAGATCTCCGCGTTTGATAACTAATTTTGAATAATCACGCCATTTGTCGGGATAACCAATCTTGGGGGTGAATTTCGCTAATTTCTCAAGGGCTTTCTTCTTTGTATCTGCGCCCATCCACTCCAAATCATTGATACTCACTCGATAGGCTTCAATGAGATTAGAAACCAAGGTGACCATTCGTTCCTTGGCAGCTGGTGGGAAGTGCTTTTCTACATAGAACTGGCCGACTGCCTCACCCAGCGCGCCTTCAACGAGGGCCACTCCGCGCTTCCAACGCTCCTTAAGAACGGGAATTCCCGTCAGTGTGGTGCCATAGAAGGCGAAATTTTCGTTGACAAATGGCGAGGATAAGTATGGAGCAGC
>RHAU01000162.1 GCA_010032125.1 Actinomycetota bacterium
TGGATTTCGTTGCTTTTAATTCTCGAGATGCCTATGTCTCTACTCGCTTCACTGATGGCGGACGCGAGGCGTTAACCGAAGCATTTAGGGCAGGAGTCTTGTCGCCTTCGGAAGTGATGGCAGAAGAGTTGTTGATGGCGGTGGGCCAATAATGTCTTACTTCAATCTTCAAGATTACGAACCAGTTGAAAATCGAATTCGCGCATTTTGGCTGAAGTATCCAGAAGGTCGATTGCTAACAGATCTCCAGCGAACTGAACGTCCTGATGGTCGGATTGAATGGATCTGCAGAACTGAGGCTTACACAAATCACGATGATGTCCGCCCTCAAGCGACGGGCTTTGCTACTGAAATCGAAGGAACGTCGCCGGTGAACCGATCAAATGCGAGTGAGAATTGTGAGACTTCAAGTATCGGTAGGTGCCTCGCTAATTTGGGCTTTGCTGCAAAAGGTAAGCGGCCAAGTCGCGAAGAGATGTCGAAGGCAGCTCGCGGCGCAAATCAAAGAAAACCATTAGCAAAAAGCGATTGGGAAGAGTTGTTAAAACGATTGAATGCTTGCTCGAACTCTCACCAACTCAAGGCAATTTGCTGCAAGCTTTGCAATGCCGGAGGAAAAACGAGTCGAACTTTTGAGCGCTTTTAATGCGCATAAAGCGAGTATTGCTCGAAAGGCTGACGTCGCCTAACGGATAGAAATACTGGAAGCGAGATGATCGCTGATTCCATAGTGTTCATGGATAGTTCCAACTACATCGTTAGTGCTTAACTCTTTACTCATGATGTAATCAAATTCAATCGATGGCTTCCACGAAGGGTAGGTGGGGCCTTTGATCAAATCGTTCCAACCGGCAATGCGAGGACCAAGTCCCCATGGAAGGTTGAAATCTCCAGTAAAGATATGAACTCCGGAAAGTTTCTCTATCCAATTCGTAATCTTCTTAAGTTGGAGAGCATTTTTCATCGGAACAAAAGAGAGGTGCGTGGTAGTTATTGAGATTCCATTCTCAAGTTCGGCAACGAGGGCACACCTTGGTTCATCGGAGACATAAATAAATCTTGGTCGCTTTTCGCCTGCGACGAGCAATGGCATTCCAAGTGGTGCTTTACCGAGATTGATGCGGTGCCATTTCTTTACTGGAATTTTCGAAACGATACCAATTCCGTACATGGATTCTTGTGGAACGGTGTCGTTGTTTTCAAAGATGATTGATTCATTTATGCCGCGCCATTTCGCACCCGGAGTTCCATACATCACCGGTGCAAAAGCCCAATGCGCTGCGCCAATTGATTCTGCAACATGACGAACTTGATTTCCGTTTCCGGATCGATCCTGATGAACATCGACTTCTTGAATTGCAAAGACATCGGATGGAACTACATCATGGATGGATTTCAAGGCAGCATCGAGGTTGGCTCCAGAGTTCGGTGGTATTGCC
>RHAU01000163.1 GCA_010032125.1 Actinomycetota bacterium
TCATTGGATTGCCTGAGGCAATCCAACGGTCATGGACGGGAATCTTGATTCTCCTCATTGTCGTGCTCATTCTTTTTGCGACTGCTCGCTATCTCGGCTCTAAGAATCGGAGAAAGCCATGACACATTCTCAGAACAATGGAAGTGGAGATAAAGAAATGGAAACTAAGACACGACCCACCCCAAACTCACTAGCAAGCGTCGCAAGTGGACGTGCACAGAAGCAACCAGGTACAGCACCACTTGGCTCTGGACTAGAAGCGCGAGGAGTTCACGCGTGGTTCGGCAGCCACCTAGCGTTGCGCGATATCTCTTTAGATTTCTCGGC
Source organism: Actinomycetota bacterium (assembly GCA_010032125.1). Taxonomy (GTDB): domain Bacteria; phylum Actinomycetota; class Actinomycetes; order Nanopelagicales; family Nanopelagicaceae; genus MAG-120802. The sequence goes on from RHAU01000163.1 coordinate 328, forward strand.
GGGAACAGTCACCGCATTGATTGGCCCTTCTGGGTGCGGCAAATCAACTTTCATTCGCACTCTTAACAGAATGCATGAATTTATTCCAACGGCCGCATTTGCTGGTCAAGTACTACTTGATAACAAGGATATTTACGAAGCAAGCGTTGATGTCACCAAGATTCGCCTACAAATCGGAATGGTTTTCCAGAAGCCAAATCCATTTCCTTCTATGACCATCGGAGAGAATGTTCTTTCCGGCATTAAATTGGCACAACTCGATGTTCCCAAAAGCGAGCGTGATGACTTAGTTCAAGATTGTTTAGAGCGCGCCGGGCTGTGGAATGAAGTGAAGGATCGACTTGACGCACACGGCGGTTCACTTTCCGGTGGCCAGCAACAACGTCTGTGTATCGCACGCGCGCTAGCGGTAAAGCCAAAAGTTCTCCTCATGGATGAACCTTGTTCAGCGCTGGATCCCGGATCAACGCTTCGAATCGAAGAGACAATCAATCAACTTTCATCGTCAATGACAATCATCATCGTTACCCACAACATGCAACAAGCGGCTCGTGTATCGGACTACACAGCATTTTTCTTATCCGATGGCGGCCCAGGTGAACTAATAGAGGTTGGGCCAACGAGTGAGATATTTACCAAACCACGGGATCAGCGAACAGAGAACTACGTCTCTGGCCGATTTGGCTAAAGATTGAAACAGCGAGATTTAATCCGCTGTTTGCTCACCGTTTACCTTCTATAGGGCTCCAGTTTGAGTTGTTGAATAACTTCTGACCTACATCTTCGATCTATTGAGAGGTATTAAATGAAAAGATTGAGAAAACTTCCGGTTATTGCGCTCCTTTCTGCAGCGCTTCTGGTCGTATCCTCCTCGACTGTTAACGCAACTGGAAATACCATTCGCGTAAACGGCGCAAGCTCCCTCGCAACATTCCTCGATAAGTGCAAAGCATCGTATGCGACCGCGACAGGTGATCAATTCACCGGTTATACCGCAGTCGGTTCCGGTGGCGGTAAGACCCAATTCGGGGCCGGAAACGTAGATATTGGACTTTCAGATTCAGAGAATAAGAACGCCGACAAGCCAGCAGGAATGCTCCACATTCCATTCG
>RHAU01000164.1 GCA_010032125.1 Actinomycetota bacterium
TCGCGCTGCAGCAAGATAACCACTGGGCGGAACAACAACGCCTGCTTCACCCATCATCGGTTCAAGAATCACCATCGCAGTACGAGAATTCACAGAGCGGATGAGTGCCTTGGTGTCCCCGTAAGGAACATGCTTGATTCCTTTGAGAAGTGGCTTGAAAGGATTTCGCTTTGCTGGTTGGCCTGTGAGCGAAAGCGCACCCATTGTCCGACCATGAAATGCACCTTGTGCAGCAACAATCTTTTTCTTCCCCGTGAGTCGAGACATCTTCAACGCGGCTTCGATCGCTTCTGCTCCAGAATTACAAAAAAAGACTCGAGCTGAAGAATCGGCGACCATTGCTTGCAATTTCTCGGCTAAAACAAGGCCAGGTTCATGTGCATAAAAGTTTGAAATGTGGCTCAACGTTTTCGCTTGCTTTGAAATTGCGGCTGAAACTTGGGGGTGATTGTGTCCCAAGAGATTCGTTGCTATGCCACCCAAGAAATCCAAATACTTCTTTCCAGAACTATCCCAAACCTCTATTCCGCTTCCTTTAACAAGCTCCACACTGGGCGTTCCATACGTACTCTGCATAACTGAATTCCATCGAGTCGAGAGAGCAATCGTCTTCACTTTCTTACGCATGTTCCACCCTTTCCTGCGAGAGCATCTTCGAAGGCTTGAAGAGATCTTCCATCTATCACGCGTGCAGATTTTGCTCCGGATGAAATAGCGTTTATGACCGCCTCCACTTTCGGAATCATTCCTTCGCTAAATTGCATTGCTTGTAGCTCCTTAATGTCGATTTCTTCAATCAGGGAGTTCTCATCTGGCCAGTTTCGGTAAATTCCAGCCACATCAGTCAAATAAATAATCTGATCTGCAGACAATGCACCAGCGATGGCGCCCGCAGCCAAGTCTGCGTTGACATTCAGCGCTTGACCTTTGGAATCTGTTGAAACTGGTGAGACAACTGGCAGGAACCCAGATGACATCACAGCGTTAAGCAGACGCACATCTACCGATACAACATCGCCGACGAGGCCGTACTTTCCGCCTGCACGTATCTCAACGTTGAGCGTCCCCCCATCACTGCCACTAATTCCAACAGTCGGGATGCCTGCCTCTTGCAGCGCGCGGACGACACTTCTCAAGACTGAGCCGGTAAGAACCGTTTCAACAACCGACATAACTTCGGGGGTTGTTTTGCGCAATCCATCAACAAATTCGCTTGCTATCCCCCTGAATTTCAATTCCTCATTAATTTGTGGACCGCCACCGTGAACAATGACGAACTTTTCCCCTGCGTTCCATAGGCCTGCAATGATTTTCATCCACGGCGAGTTCGCCTCCCCCATGGCATGTCCGCCGAACTTAATGACCTTCATGTTGCGTACGCAGAATTCTCGTGGACATACATGGCGGTTAA
>RHAU01000165.1 GCA_010032125.1 Actinomycetota bacterium
TCCAGCGGTACGGTGATGGGTTAAATCTCTTCGTACGCCGTTGTAATTGACTCTAAGAATTCAATATCCGGATCAATACCGATGCCAGGAGCAGTAGGTACTGTGAGATAACCATTCTCCATTACAAAGGGTTGCGTGATATCTCGTTTGAAGTATCGAGCCGATGCAGATGTATCTCCAGGAAGAGTAAAACCAGGAAGCGCTGCTAGAGCAAGATTTGCCGCGCGACCGATTCCGGTTTCTAACATTCCGCCACACCAGACTGGAATCTTCTCTTGCATACAGAGATTATGAATTTTAACTGATTCAAAATATCCGCCAACTCTCCCAGGTTTGATATTAATGACAGTCGTTGCCTTCAGCGCAAGAGCATCGTGGGCAGATTGCAAAGAGATAATTGATTCATCAAGACAGATAGGGGTCTTGACTTGTGTTGCAAGAATGGCGTGGCCAAGAATGTCGTGTTCATCAAGGGGTTGCTCAATCAACAAGAGATTAAATGGATCAAGATTGGCAAGATGTGCGCCATCGCTGCGGGAATAGGCTTGATTTGCATCTACCTGGAGCGGAATAGTGGGATATATCGATCGAATCTTCGCCACCGGCTCGATATCCCACCCTGGCTCAATCTTTAATTTAATTCTTCGATAACCAGCCTCAACATAGGAACCGACCTCTTCGACCAACTCTTCAATACTTCGTGCGATGCCGACAGAGACGCCGCATTCGACCTTATCTTTCGTTGCCCCAAGAAAAGTAGCAAGAGAGGTGCCTTGTTCACGTAATTGAGCATCCAAGATCGCAGTTTCTAAGGCTGCCTTCGCCATCTGTCCGCCGAGGAATGGTTTGAGTATTTCTGCAACCTCCTCAGCAAGAAAGTCTCCATGGCTGTGAAGTTTTGGTAGGAGAAATTTCTTGATGAGATCTCGACAGCCATCTGTGTATTCAGGGGAGTAGAGCGGTTCTGACATAGCAACGCACTCTGCCCAGCCACGTACGCCATTCTCATTAATGATTGAGATCATCAGCACTTCGCGAGATGTTTGGGTACCAAACGATGTTCGGAATGGCCGCACAAGCGGGAGTTGGATTGTGCGAAGTTCGGTCTTAACAATTCTCATACGCGAAGAAGATATTCGTTTTTGGTGGAAAATCCAACGATAGTTCCGCCTTGATTTAATGCATTCATCATCTCAGTCCGGACTTTCAAACGCCATTTCATGTTTTCTTCGTGATTGATGCTACGAATGGCAACAATATCGTCTGGGATTTCAATCGACAGGAGTCCGTCGAGATTCTCACCCGCTAAGTCTCGGGGTTTGGGAGAAATGCCGTCAGTCTTCCAACTCACAAGGAGGCGATCGGATTCGTCTCCAGCATTGAGTGCATCGGCCATCGCTCCATAGAAAT
>RHAU01000166.1 GCA_010032125.1 Actinomycetota bacterium
TGAACAAAAGCGCGAACCGGCGCGACAATAATCTTCGAATCAGATAGACGATAAAGAGCATCGATACGTCGCGCGACGGTATCGCTATTAGGACTGAGTCGTTCATGCGGCAAGGTCTCCCATGCTGGAAACTCGAGAACGCCATCTGTGAAGAGCGAGAGCTCGCGCGCTACATCACTTGCGCGTTTACTTGAGTGAGTGACAAGCACTAATCGCTTTTCTTTACTTCGAACTGTTGCTAAAAGAGGTACCGCTGATTCAGGAGCGAAGAGCGGTGTCTTGTACTCATCGGTGATGATCTCTGTTGTTGTTTCAGATAGCGAGATAAGCCCATTGAGTTTTTTCATGAGCTACCTCCATAACGCCTATTAGCCCCGCCTTCGAAAGAAGGGGGGCTGGTGCGAAATCGCAGCGTAATTCTACCGTGCCATCATTAGGCGGTGTCAGGCGTCCAAGAAGAAGATAATGCTTCGCTTCGAAGCGATGTTCGCCGACTCGGTGAACTCTTAGGTCAATCACTTGCGCGACAAGATGGCGAAGCGCTTCTCAATCTCGTCGAATCTGTCCGTAAGTCAGTTCGTGAAGGACGCGGAGAAGAATTATTACAATCAATTTCTACGGAAGACACTGTAAAACTTGTTCGAGCATTTAACGTTTATTTCAATCTTGCAAACGTAGCAGAGCAAGTTCATCGCTCCCATGTTCTCGCAGAATCTAGAGAAGCGCACGGGTCCTGGATCTCTCGCGCAGTTGATCACATCATCGAAGCAGAGAAGAGTGGGGCGCCCTTTAGCCAGAGCGACATTAAGAAATGGCTGGAAACTTTTGAAGTAAGGCCGGTTTTTACTGCACATCCGACAGAAGCAGCGCGCCGTTCCGTACTGAGCAAACTCGCAACAATTGCAGAACTCCTTGATCAAGAAGAAAGTCCCACCCGCGAGCGACGACTGGCAGAAGCTGTTGACTTACTCTGGCAGACCGACGAATTGAGACTCGGTCGTCCCGAACCTTTAGATGAAGCAATCAACGCTCTTTATTATCTTGATGATCTATTTCGCTTAACTGTTCCGGAAGTTCTTGACGATTTTGCGCGCGAAATGAAACGTCTGAAGATAGAGCTCGCGCCCACATCTACGCCGCTCACTTTCGGATCGTGGATCGGTGGCGACAGAGACGGGAATCCAAACATAACCCCAGAGGTGACGAAACAAGCAATCGTGCTTCAAATGGGACATGCCATCCGAGTAACTCTTGAGGCGCTTGATGAACTCCGTCAGGCTCTTTCTATATCGACTCGATTGGCAGGAACATCAAAAGCACTTTTGGAGTCGGTTGCAAGAGATTTAGAACTAATCCCTGAGATTGAACCTCGTTTTAAGAGAATAAATATCGAGGAGCCGTATCGACTTA
>RHAU01000167.1 GCA_010032125.1 Actinomycetota bacterium
TGGGCCGAGCGATGCTTACGAGAGCATAAGAAATTAAGTGAGGAACGGACCCATCGTCCGTATCAGGCGCTCTTTGGAGTTATTCAAGGCGCCCAATATGAAGATCTCCGGCAAAAAGCGGCTTCCGACCTCGGTTCCATGCGAGTGAATGAAACCGAATTCGACGGTTTTGGAATCGGCGGAGCGTTAGATAAATCTCAACTAGCCACCATCGTCTCCTGGGTGACGAACTCCTTACCTGCAAACAAACCACGTCATTTGCTTGGCATCGGTGAGCCTGCAGATCTCTTTTCCGGCGTTGAAAGTGGCGCCGATACTTTTGATTGCGTTGCCCCCACTCGTGAGGCGCGAACCAGCGCGGTTTACTCGCCAAACGGCAGATTTAATGTTTCGAATGGCACATACCGTAAGGATTACGCACCCATTGATAGCGAGTGTGATTGTTATACATGCCAAAACTATTCTCGCGCATACATCAATCACCTTTTCCGCGCGAAAGAAATTCTCGGCGCGACGTTAGCCACGATTCATAACGTGCATTTCATAGTTTCACTTGTTGATCGGATGCGAAATGCAATCGACAACGGAGATTTCTACGAATTCAAGGAAGATTTCTTGGGTCGTTATCGAGCAAGCAAAGTGGTCTCTTAATGAAAACTCATCGCAGTCCTGTCTTTGCCCGAAATGGCGTGGTAGCCGCAAGTCAGCCGCTCGCAGTATCAGCAGGTCTTGAAATTCTTCGTCGCGGTGGTTCGGCCATCGATGCAGCGATTGCGACGAGTGCGGTTCTTGCAGTAGTAGAGCCTGGAGCATCACATCTTGGTGGCGATGCCTTCGTCATTACATACAACTCATCTGACAGGTCCACACTTGCATTTAATGGCAGTGGCGAAGCGCCGCACCAGGCAACGCCAGAGAATTATCGAGACGGAATTCCGTTACATGGATTTAAATCCGCAACGGTGCCAGGGCAGGTATCGACATGGTTTGAGGCGCATCAGCGGTATGGAATTCTGCCGATGGATCAACTCCTTCAAGCAGCAATTGATTATGCCGATAATGGATTCCCCGCCAATACCGGTTTCGTGCGAAGAATTTCGCACCATCTCAAACAATTTCCCACCACTTCTCTTTTTTCAGATCTCGGCATACGCAACGATCTGAAAGTGGGCGATCTCGTAGTCCAGAAAATGCTCGCGCAATCTTTACTTTCGATCGCAGAGGATGGTCGCTCCGCGTTCTATGAAGGCGATATCGCACAACAACTCATCCTTGGCTCTCAAGGTTGGTTCTCAGCTGATGATCTTTCTAGCCATCGCACTCGTGTACTTAATCCTTTGACCGTTAACTACCGCGATTACTGCGTTCATGGCCAGCCTCC
>RHAU01000168.1 GCA_010032125.1 Actinomycetota bacterium
TGTTGGTCTCTATCAGCCCATTTGCCAAGACTTTTGCTGCTTCGAAAGTTCTCTCGGCAAAACTTAAGAGCTCTCCAACATCAAGTGCGGCGACCCTTTCGGTTACCGCTTCGCAAGATCTCAAATTCCTGGTTGAGTATGGATTTGTTAGCGGTAAGTATGATCAAAAAACTCCTACGTTTTCAGTGAAAAAGAACTCGACAACTGAAGTCTCTATTAAAGGTCTTACCTCTAACACAAAAGTTTTCTACCGCTTCCGGTATCTCTTAGCTAGCTCCAAGAACTACGTGGTGCAAACAGGGGGCAGTTTCGTAACGGCAAAAGATTCAGCAAGTTCACTTTTTGCCGTGCAGGCAGACCCCCATATGGATGAAAACTCAGATGAAAATGTCTATCGGAAGACTTTAGAGCAAGTGGCTGCTGCAAGCCCGGCATTTCTTATGGATCTTGGAGATATCTTCATGGTCGATAAATTGAAAGATAAGACTGAAGCGAATATCAGAGCAAGATTTGAATTGATGAAGGGCTTCTACAAAACATTAGGCAATATTCCACTCAAAATAACGCTTGGCAATCATGATGGAGAGCTTGGCTACAGCAAATTCAATACCAAGAGCTACCGCAAGGAATATTTTCCTGAGCAAACGGGCGAACTCGCTTATTATTCTTTCTCCGGACCGGATCAGCTCCACGTCGTACTTGATCCATTTACCTATACTGTCGAGAATCCAAAAATTGATGGTTGGCAATGGACTCTTGGTCGCACTCAATACGATTGGCTTAAGAAGACGCTAGAAGAAAGTACGGCGACTCATAAATTCGTTTACATCCATCACTTACTCGTTGGTGATGCCCAATCCCGTGGCGGAGTTGAGATCGCAATGTATAACGAATGGGGTGGGCTTAATAAAGATGGAACCGAGGGATTTAGCGCCAAGCGGCCAGGTTGGGGTTTGCCCGTTCATCAGTTGCTGGTACAGAACAAAGTTGGCTTTGTATTTAAAGGCCACGACCATCTCTATGTGAAACAAGAACTTGATGGCGTCATTTATCAAACAGTTCCTCAACCAAGTCACCCGGGAGAAAAGCTTGATGTGAAGCAATACGGATATCTCTCTGGTAAAGCAGTGGGTGGATCAGGCTTCCTCAAAGTTCAAACAAGTGGCAAAGTTGCAACTGTAGATTTCATCAAATTCGATGGTTCCGTCGGTGATTCCTATACTCGGACGGCGCTATAGTTGAGAAAGTTCATTTCTTTAGCTCTGTGTCTCTCTCTTTTTATAGCGACGGGAAACCAGGTTTCTTATGCCGCAACTCCGAAAGTAGTGAGCTTTGTTGCAGAAGTATGGGTCGACAATTGGTTCGCTTTGTACGTCAATGG
>RHAU01000169.1 GCA_010032125.1 Actinomycetota bacterium
TGATTATTTTGTCGCTCATTGATTTCGGACGTTACTTCTATGTCCGCGTAAGTCTCTCTAGCGCCTCCATTGAAGTAGCTAACGCCATATCCCGAGGCTTGCTCCTTGATTCAGATAGTTCGGCAATAAAGGAGGGCAAGATCAATTCCATCATCAATGATGTTTCGCCTGGTATCGCAAGTTTTGCACAACTCAAATCACCTGCCCAACTAATTCTTGCACCCCTTCCTGCAGTGTGTCCAAATGTAAACAACGCAAGTGCAACCACAATAACAACGAACTTTTCTTCTATTTCGCCGATAAATATCTTCTTCTCTACAGTCACAAGTACTTCGACGATTCGATGTCTCCAATGAAGATTGACGTACGTGACGACAAAGGCGCGATCCTCAGCATTGTCGCCGCCATGGTTTCAGCAACTCTGCTATTAGCAATCATCGCATTGGTAATTGACGGAGGCGTGATCTATTCGGAAAGACGCGTAGTTTCAAATTCTGCTGAAAGTGCCGCGCTTAGCCTGGCCAGAATTTGTGCAGATTCACCGACGACCTGTTTATCAAGCAATATTCCGCAACAATTTGCAAATTCAAATTCTCCAGATGGCCTTACAAGGGTTACCGAAATTTGTGTGAATGGGAAAACTGCTACTACAAACTCGTGCGCCAGTACTGGGAAGAACTCCATTGACTGCTCCGTCCCACCTTCCGGCATAACTCAATTTGCACGCGTGAGGACGGAGTCTCAAAGTCCAGATGAAGATAGCGGTATCAAGACTTTCTTCTCATCGGGAGAAGTCAAAACTCTCATTGCCTGTGCTCAAGCGCGTTGGGGTAATGCCTCAAGCGCTCCTTCCTACTCTCCTTTTGCCGTATCAATCTGTGAATGGGCAAGGCAACAAACTTTGCCGCGAGTATTGAAGGAATTCACCACAAATAATGGCGTTGGTGATTGCACATATACATTCACTGATCTTGCTGGAAATACATATACGAAATCCGGAATCAACGGCTGGGCGGCGCTGGATCTGCTATCTACTAGCCTGCCATTGGATTCTAGAGCGAGCGTTAGCTGTCCAAATCCTGTAACCGACAAACCTGCTTATTTGCGAATTGGTTCTCAGGTCAGCCAGATAACGAGAGATCAATCATCCCAAACGTATTGTGGAGATTCGAATCTGGCGACAAAGATGCCGGTCTGGATCAACCAAACTCTTTATCTGCCGCTCGTATCCACCAAGAAACTCACTGGAAATTCCACTGTTCATACTGTTGAAGCATTTGCTGCTTTCAAATTGCTCGGTTATTCCCTGTCGAAAGGACAAGGTTCTTCGAAGGAACCTGGTGGAATAACTCCAACTGGAAATTGGTGCCCGGTAAATAC
>RHAU01000170.1 GCA_010032125.1 Actinomycetota bacterium
GCTTTTGCCAACGTTGTGGCGATGCCATCTACTGACCCGAACGCGGTTGTGAAGAGGACTTTGTATGCAAGAAGCGGATTTATCTTCTGAATAGCGATCATCGCGCCACCTACAGCAAGTGCGACGATGATAGAGAGTATGGGTACGAAGAAAGGTCCTAGATCAATGCGACGGACTTTTGTTTCTGCCATCACTCTCTCTTATCAATATTTAAGAATTAAAGGTGAACTGTCCACGATTGTAGTAAGGAGGTGCGCCCCTGAAAAGAGACGCACCTCCTTGACTATTGAGGTACTTATTTAGAGCTTGACGCCAGTAGGAACTGTTCCTTTAAGAACTTTTGGAGTCAGAGCCTTTACCTTTGCCTGAACGGCTGCAGGAATCTTCTTGGAGAAATCGTGGTACGGAGCAAGTCCGACCGATCCAAAGAAGTTTCCACCCTTCATCGTTCCATCAGTTGCTTTAACGATGAGGTCAGAGACACCTTGTGTGATGTTCTTCATTGCTGAAGTGACAAGGCATGGACGTGATTCTGGAAGTGTGCCCCATTGATCAGCGTCAACGCCGATGCAATATGCACCTTTCTTCTTTGCCACGCGTAGAAGTGCACCGTTACCAGTGTTTCCACCTGCGCCGAAGATCACGTCATAACCCTGGGAGAGCAGCTGCTGAGCAGTTGTTCCGCCCCATGCTGGGTCATTGAACGCGTTATCTGGTGCGTGATAGATCAACTTGGTTGTTGGGAACTTCTTGCCTTGTTCCTTAGCTGCATACGCAACACCGTTGCGATATCCCTCACCGAAATAACGAACAGGTGGGACAACTTCAGTTCCGAGAACTGCGCCAGTCTTTCCAGTCTTGGTGAGATATCCAGCGAGATAACCGGCAAGGAAGCCCGCCTTATCTTCTGGGAATACAAGTCCAGTGAGGTTAGAGACTGCAGTTCCTTGGAACTGGTCAACACCGATGAACTTGATATTTGGATATTCAGCAGCAGCTGTAGACATTGCTTCAGCCATCAAGAAGCCGACACCGATGATGATGTTGTACTTCTTTGATGCAAACTGATCAATATTCTTTAGATAATCCTTTGGATCTGTGGTTTCGATGTACTTCGCGAATCCACCGATCTTGGCGGCGCCAGCTTTTGCGCCTTCCCAAGCGGATTGGTTAAAGGACTTGTCATCTACTTTTCCGGTATCAGTAACGAGACCAACGCAGAAAACTACGCCCTTACCGCAATCAGCTTCACTTGCTGCTTTCGAAGGTGCAGCAAAACCAATGGTTGCAAGTGCAACTGCAGCCACAGTGGCTGTAATGCGCTTGATCATGTATCTCCTCTCAAAGAGCTAATGCATTGAGATGTGCATTAGTAAATCG
>RHAU01000018.1 GCA_010032125.1 Actinomycetota bacterium
CTCAAGTTCACTCTCGGAGATTGAAGGGCTGACATCTATACGTGTTTTGATCTTGCCATTGATCTGGAAAATGGCTGTAACAGCATCTTCAACAAGAAGGGCCGGATCAATCGTTGGCCAGCCTGCAAGCGCCACCGAAGGCTTATGTCCTAACTTCTCCCACATTTCTTCTGCGGTGAAAGGTGCGATGAGCGAGAGTGAGATCGCGACCGCTTCTGCGGCTTCACGCACTGCAGGATCTGCCGGGCCACATCCTGAATCGATAGCTTTCCTCGTTGCATTGACGAGTTCCATCATGCGCGCAACGGAGACATTAAATCGGAATGATTCGACAGCAAAAGCGATGTCATGGAGCGCCTTATGAGTGATTTTGCGCAAGGCGAGATCCCCAGTTGTGAAATCGACTCCGGCTTTACTTGTTACGTCTGCAGCCAATCTCCATGCGCGATTGAGGAATTTCACTGAACCTGAAGGAGAAACATCGGCCCAGTCCACATCATCTTCCGGGGGTCCGGCAAAAACCATAGAAAGTCGGATGGCATCTACACCATGGCGTTCTAATTCATCTGAGAGCCGAACAAGATTTCCTCGACTTTTACTCATGGCAGATCCATCCATGATGACCATGCCTTGATTAAGCAATCGCGTAAATGGTTCTGTGAATTTCACATATCCCATGTCATATAGAGCTTTGGTGAAGAAACGCGAATATAGAAGATGCAAGATCGCATGTGTTACACCACCGACGTATTGATCTACCGGAAGCCAAGTTTCGATTTCTTTCTGGTCAAATGGAACATCTTTTGAATTGACGCTGGTATAACGGAGGAAATACCACGAAGAATCCACAAACGTATCCATCGTGTCAGTGTCGCGAAGCGCAGGTGCACCGCATTTTGGACAGCTGGTATTTACCCAATCATGAGCAGTTGCTAAAGGTGAAGTTCCTTTTGGTTTGAGATCTAGAGTTTTCGAATCCGGTAGACGGACGGGAAGTTGCTCATCAGGAACGGGAACTTCGCCGCACTTCTCGCAATGAATGATGGGGATAGGTGTTCCCCAGTATCGCTGTCGAGAAATTAACCAATCGCGTAGCCGATAATTTGTGGAACCTTGTCCAAGTTTCTTACTTTCGAGTTCGGCGATGATTGCAGGTATGGCGGCCGCGCTAGTGAGACCATTTAATGAGCCTGAATTAATCAATTCACCTTCGCCATCGGTTGCAATCCACGAAGTCGCCGGATCTTCAGCATCTGTTTTAACAACAGTTCGAACTGGCAGATTCATGGCTCTCGCAAAATCCAAGTCGCGTTGATCATGTGCCGGCACCGCCATAATCGCCCCAGTGCCGTAATCAGCGAGCACGTAATCACTTGCCCAAATCGGAATTCGTTCGCCGTTGACTGGATTGATGGCGTAACGCTCGAGGAATATCCCCGTCTTCTTGCGTTCCATGGACAACCGGTCGATATCGCTTATTGCTTTTACCGAGTCGAAATACTTATCGAATTCGGGCTCGATGCTCCTGCCTTTGACAAGTTCCCGTGCAAGTTCACTATCGACAGCAACAACCATGAAAGTCGCACCATACAAAGTATCGGGACGTGTTGTGTAGATCGTGACCGGCTCGGCTCTTTCCTCTATTTGGAACTTCACTTCAGCACCGGTTGACTTACCAATCCAATTACGTTGCATCGTCAGGACTTTGTCAGGCCATTTGCCTTCCAGTTGCTGCATATCCGAAAGAAGACGTTCGGCATAATCAGTAATCTTGAAATACCACTGATTCAATTTCTTCTTCGTTACGGCGTTATCACAACGTTCGCACAGTCCCGCAACGACTTGTTCGTTGGCGAGAACGGTCTGACAATCCGGGCACCAATTGACTGCGGAATGCTTGCGATAGGCAAGTCCGCGTTCGTACATCTTTAAGAAAATCCATTGATTCCATCGGTAGTAGTCCGGATCGCATGTATACAAAACTCGATCCCAATCGAAAGAACATGCATACCGACGCATCGAAGCTTTTTGCGTGTTGATGTTCTCATATGTCCAAATACTTGGGTCTTCATTCCGCTTGATTGCAGCATTCTCTGCTGGTAATCCAAAGGCGTCCCATCCGATCGGATGCATGACGTTATAACCACGCTGTACCCAATATCGAGCAATCACATCTCCGAGGGCATAAGCCTCCGCATGGCCCATATGTAAATCCCCAGATGGATAGGGAAACATATCGAGGACATATTTCTTTGGGCGCGGATCATCTGCTTTTCCGGAACGGAATGGCGCTATTTCATCCCATATAGGCAACCACTTCTCTTGCACATAGTGAATGTCATACGCCTCATGCATGGACGTAGGTTACCGCCACTGAACGCCAGTTAATTCTTCGCTGACACTCCATAGATTTTGTGCGAGAACTTGATCGTATGCGATTGAACGTGCACGTACTGCTTTTGGATAACCACGCATCTCCATAAATCCACTTGGACCAATGTAAGAAGCTCCATACAAATCTGGAAATGTTGCAGCACATAAAGTAGGCAGCGCGCCTTTTGCGGCAGATTGTGCAATAACGGCATTCATTAAAGCAGTGGCACGTTCTTCCACAACACTGCCCTTTGCTTTTGGCCCAACGCTTTGCAGATTCGTATTTGAATAACCGGGGTGAGCGGCAAATGCGTGGATTCCCCATCCCCCTATCTGCAATTCGAAACCATCAGCAGTTCGAGTAAACGGAACCGCCATTACGCCAGCATTGAGTATGAGAACATCGATATCGTCTTTTACTTCGCGAGCCGCTTTGCGGACGCTCTCAAGATCTGCAAGATCAAGTTCGAGAACATCGACTCGTTCAATAGAGATTTCTTTTCTTACCTTCTCTCCCTTGTCGCGCGATCTGGCCGAAATGGTGACTGACGCACCCGCGCGTGCTAATTCGCGCGCTGCCTCTTTACCAATCCCACTCGTTCCGCCGGTGATGAGGAATCTTTTTCCAGAGAGATCTGGAAGGTCGGCGGCGTTCCAGCCATGGGGAATGTGTTGAAGCGGCAGCCCTCGAAAATTTTCTGTCATAACGTGGAGCTAAGGGGACTTGAACCCCTGACCCCCTGCATGCCATGCAGGTGCGCTACCAGCTGCGCCATAGCCCCAAAGTGCAAGCGAGGAGATTACCCGAACTACGCGCCGCTTTCTTCTCCATAAATTGGCTCCGGCAAAGAGCCCGAATTATGTTCAACCAGAACCCAACCATCACGATGGTGACCATTTTCAATAATTGACCAAGAAGCATTTGAAAGTCCGCCTAGTGCAGACCATTGGTTCATCGGCATTCCAAGCATCTTTCCTAAGATGCATCGAGCAGTGCCGCCGTGTGTCACAACAATCAAAGTTCGAATTGAATTATCGAGAGCACGCTCAATCGCCGATACCGCCCGTTGTGCAATAAAACTTCGCTTCTCCCCTGTTTCGCCAGCGGGTTCATCATCGCCGTCGAGCCAATGCACAAATCTTTCGAAATCTTCTTCTCGGTTTTGCGCGCCGGTTTTACCTTCCCATTTGCCGCCATGTGTTTCACGAAGACCAGCATCAATCGACACAGGAAGATGACAGATATCTGCAAGGGCCTGTGCGGTTTGTTGAGCGCGAATGAGATCGCTAGAAATGATGCGATCTGGCGATAGATTCTTGAGTAATGGCGCTGCTGTGCGCGCTTGGCGATGTCCTTCTTCATTGAGTGGAATGTCAGAGTGTCCCTGAAATCTATTTTCTATATTCCAATCGGTCTGTCCGTGTCGCCACAAGATAATCCGTTGTCCCATTAGCTTCTTTTCATCTCGGCCTGCATGTGCGCGACAGCATGCAGGTGAATTGAGGGACAATCGTTCCAAAGTCGATCCAACATGTAATAACGTCGAATTTCTTCAGTTTGAATATGAACGACAAGATCTTCAAAGTCTAAAAGAATCCACGACTCAGATCTCTCGCGTCGGACCGCTTTCTCGCCATGTTCGCCTAGTTTTATTTCGATCTCATCTGCAATGGAATTTATCTGTCGCTCATTGTTGCCGGAGACCAGGAGAAATACTTCGCTGAGGACCATCTGTTCAGATAGATCAATTGCAACGAGATCCTTACCAAGTTTCTCAATGGCAGCCTCAGCGGCAATTTCTAGATTCTTCAGAGTGCTTTCACGCGGCGCCATAAAGTCGCTTCTCTCGAATGTAGCGAAGTACTGGCTCATCAACCATCGTGGAAATATCGCGATTCTCTTGAAGTGCCCGTCGAATTTCAGTGGCAGATATATCCAGCGCTCCTATCTCAAGTTCGCGCCAACGGATAAAGGATGGGATGGAGGAGGCATCAATTCGATAGCCCGGGCGAACGATGACGAAGAATTCAACAAGAGTCGCCAATTCGCGAATCTCATGCCAACTCTCTAGCCCTGAAAGGGCATCACTTCCGATAATCCAACTATAGGAACCAGGACCAAAATCATTCTGTAATTCTCGTACGGTATCGATTGCATATGAGGGAGCATTTCTTCTCACTTCACAATCACTGACGATAACTCCAGCGCTGCTAACAGAGGCTTGCACCATTGCAAGTCGATCTTGTGCAGATGCGATTGTTGGTCGCTGCCATGGTTGGCCGGCAGGTACAACGATTAGTTTTGTAAAGAGCGAAGATTTCTCGATTGAACTTATAAGAAATAAGTGGCCCCGGTGTATGGGATCAAACGAGCCACCGAAAATTGCGTAGCGATTAATCTCGGTCAAGGCGCAGTACGAGATAGAGCAGGAACATCAAGGTTCCAAAGGCAAAGAGGCCGAAGAAGACTGGGGAGGCTGGAAGTTGGCGACCTTCCTCACTAAGCAACTCAATCATGCTGTTAAACATGGACCTATCTTAACCTTTAGATTGAACCGGTCTCGAGCAATCGCATAAAGGCGTTCTCGTCAATGATGGGAACACCGAGTTCCTCCGCCTTTTTCGCTTTCGAACCCGGCTCATCCCCGACGACGACAAAATCCGTCTTTTTGGATACCGATGATGCGGACTTTCCGCCACGTTCTGTGATGGCTTCGTTGACACCATCGCGAGTGAAGTTAACTAGTGATCCAGTAACAACAATCGTTTTTCCAACTAATGTTTGTGGTTTATCGCTGACCGTGACACCTGAAAGTGAAACTCCGGCGCGAGCCCATTTAGCAACAATCTTTCGGTGCCAATCGACGCTGAACCACTCTTTGATGCTCTCGGCGATTACCTCTCCAACACCATCAATCTCGGCGAGTTCGTCAGCAGAAGCATTTTCAATTTTTTCTATCGAACCAAAAGAGTTTGCCAGTGCTTGTGCCGCAGTAGGTCCTACGTGTCGAATCGAAAGAGCCACAATCACTCGCCAAAGCGGCCTTGACTTTGCGCCTTCTAGTGCAGCAAGAAGCTTTTCGGCATTTGCTGCTAACGAGCCATCTTTCTTTCGGAAAAACTCACTCTTGAGTAATGCTGACGCATCGAGTGAAAAAATATCTCCTTCATCTTCAATAAGTCCATCTGCTAGAAGTGCATTCGTTGCTTCATAGCCCAAAATATCGATATCAAGCGCCGCTCGTGATCCAATGTAATAAATACGTTCCCGGAGTTGTGCCGGACATGATTGTGAATTTGGGCATCGGATATCAACATCGCCTTCGCTCATCGCACGAAGCGACGAACCACACTCGGGACATTTTTTTGGCATGACAAATTTCTTTTCGCCGCCAGTTCTCTTTTCAAGAATGGGACCGAGAATTTCTGGAATAACATCGCCCGCCTTGCGAATGATGACCATGTCACCGATCAAGACACCTTTGCGCTCTACCTCTTCGATGTTGTGAAGCGTTGCATTTGTTACCGTCGATCCAGCCACCTTTACAGGTTCCATATACCCGAATGGTGTAACTCGACCGGTTCGCCCGACGCTGACGCGAATATCCAAAAGCCGAGTACTCACTTCTTCTGGCGGGTACTTATAAGCAATCGCCCATTTGGGAGCACGGGAAGTGAATCCAAGAGTGGTTTGGATCGAACGCTCATTTACCTTGATGACGACGCCATCAATCTCATGTTCGATATCGTGCCTGTGGTCTTCATAATGTTTAATAAATGCTTTTACTTCACCGATGTTCTTGGCAACTTTGAAATGTTTACTTGTGGGAGCGCCCCATGAGGCCAACAATTCATACGCTCCACTCTGGGTATCAAATTTCATTCCCTCGAGCGCCCCGATTCCATGGACGACGAGAGCCAGAGGCCTCGATGCCGTTATTCGGGGATCTTTTTGGCGCAGTGAGCCAGCTGCGGCATTCCGTGGATTTGCAAAAGGAGTTTTTCCACTCTCCTCCATCGCTTCATTGAGTTCCGTGAAATCCTTCAATGGAAAATAAACTTCGCCACGAATTTCAACTATCTTGGGGATTGATTTACCCTCAAGTCGATGTGGCACACCTTTGATAGTTTTCACATTGAGAGTGACATCTTCTCCGGTCGTACCATTTCCACGCGTGAGCGCACGAACAAGGAGTCCTTCTTCATACAATAAATTGATTGCAAGGCCATCGACTTTCACTTCACATAACCATGAATTTCCAGGGCTCGATTTTGCAACTCGATCGAACCAATCACCGAGTTCCTCTTCACTAAAGACGTTGTCAAGGCTCATCATCTTCTCGATGTGATCATGCTGCGTGAAATGAGTAGCGAAGCCGCCTCCAACTTCTTGCGTAGGCGAATCATCACTTCGTAGTTCTGGATGACTTTTCTCCAATTCAACAAGAGAGTTCCATAGTCGATCGAATTCAGCATCAGAAATGGAAGGTTTATCGAGAACGTAGTAACGGTATTGGTGCTCACGAATCTCTTCTGAGAGTTCTGAGATTTTTCGTCGAACGTGATTGAGGTCGGACATCACGCTGTCTCAGCAATCGTTGCTGACCCGACGACGCGCTCGCCGTCATACACGACTGCGCCTTGACCGGTTGCTAACCCAAAAATCGGTTGGTCAGTTGTAATGATTAAACGCTCGTTTTCGCCGTCAACATCACGGTAGTAGCTACATGGATGCGCTTGTCCATGGGCACGAACTTGAACGAGCCCGCGAGCCGGTGATTGGGCATATGCCTCACTCACGGGACCGCACCAAATTGGCTTTTCGCCGACAATGCGAGAGATTGCAAGTGAATCTTTTGTACCCACAACCACAGTGTTGGTGACCGGCTCGATCTTGAGGACATATCGCGGTTCGCCGGTGGGATCTGGGACTGTTAGACCGAGGCCGCGTCGCTGACCTACCGTGTATGTATATGCGCCTTTATGTTCACCTATCTTGTTTCCGCTTTCATCAACAATAGAACCAACATCACTTCCTAAGCGCTCTCGAAGCCATCCAGCGTTATCTCCCGATGGAACAAAGCAGATGTCGTGACTATCAGGTTTTTTTGCTACCGAGAGTCCACGAGATTCTGCTTCACGTCGGACATCTTCTTTTTTTGTATCTCCCAATGGAAAGAAAGCTCCACGGAGTTGTTCGCGATTGAGAACGGCAAGTACATACGATTGATCCTTGCCGGGATCTTTCGCTCGGTACATCAATCTCTCGCCATCGGATTCGCGCATTTGGGCGTAATGACCCGTGACAACTCCATCAAATCCCATCGCCCTCGCGCGATCGAGAACCGCGGCGAATTTGATTTTCTCGTTGCAACGAAGACATGGATTTGGTGTTCGACCCGCTGCATATTCGGAAAGAAAATTCTCAACAACGCCTTCGTGAAACTCATCGGACATATCCCAGATGTAGAACGGAATTCCAATCAGATCCGCGGCGCGACGAGCATCATGGGCATCTTCAATTGTGCAGCAACCTCGAGCACCAGATCTATATTTCTTTGGGTTTTTCGAAAGTGCCAGATGAACACCTATAACGTCATGACCAGCTTCTTTTGCCCGAGCAGCAGCGACTGCTGAATCAACGCCGCCACTCATCGCGGCAATAAGTTTCATGCGCTTGCCTTGTATGCCGCTCGCGCTCTTTCGATAACTCGAGGAATGCACGTTGCGAAATATTCAATATCGCTCATGGAATTTTGGGGGCCAAAAGAGAAACGAAGCGAAGAACGCGCCTCTTTTTCGCTCAATCCCAATGCAAGAAGTACATGGCTCGGCTGTTGTACTCCGGCGCTACATGCTGAACCGGTTGAGCAGGCAATCCCTTCAGAATCAAAGAGCAGAAGAAGCGAATCACTCTCGGTTCCCGGAAAACCAATATTTGTGATCGCGGGAATGTGCGAATCGTTTTCGCCATTGATCCAAAAATCGGGAACGCTCTCTCGTAGAGATTGTAAAAAAGCATCGCGAAGT